>CAYFJM010000228.1:0-3673 GCA_964343415.1 uncultured Vicinamibacteraceae bacterium
TCCAGCATCGAAACAAGCAGATATCGGCGTGCTAGAGAATGCACTCGCCAGCATGGCATACGAAGGCACGGGGCCGACTGGCAAAAAGTACGATTTCCGCATGCTGGCAGCTTTCCGCCAGCCAGGTGCTGCCCAAGCGGTGATTGTGGATTCGCTAGGCCTGAAAAGTTTTGAAGAAATTAAAGCGAAAAAGCATCCTGTGCGTATCGCAATGTTTGAGCGGCATCAGTTGGCGACCGGACAAGCCTTGGCAATGCTGGCCGCTTATGGCATGGATGCAAAAACGATTGAGTCTTGGGGCGGCAAAGTTATTTTTACCTCGCACGGGGAGGGAATTCGTATGATCATGGACGGCCAGGCCGACATGTGGTTTACGGGTGGCTCCTATTTCCCTCACCATAAATATATCCAACTGGGCGCGAAAAAAGCCTTTCGCTTGTTGCCAATCAGTAAGGCAGTTGCGCAAAAAGTAGCTAAACGATTCGGTCAGGAAATCATGGAAGTGCCTGCCGGAATCTATGACAAGAACAACGGCCAAAACGACGCATACTGGTCACCGGCTACGATCGTGACCTTTGGTGTGCGTACGGATCTGTCTGATGACCTCGTCTATAAAATCGCCAAGGCCCTTGCAAACCATAAAGAGGAATTCTGGGAAGTACATCGCATGCATAAGTTCTACACGCCAAAGGTCGCATGCAAAAATGTAGGCACCGCTCCTTTACACCCGGGCGCGATAAAGTTTTATAAAGAAACAGGTTGCTTAAATTAGGACTAGGCCTACCCATTCGCTTGCTTTAGCCCGCCTTCCCTGGAGTGGGGAGGCGGGCCTACGGGCATATTAATCCTGCATGATGTATTGGTAACAAGGCGTTCCGTTATGCCTAATCAGTTCAGCGTCACACAGCTGACTTCCTATTTAGTAAGGATCATTGCCATCTGCTGGGCAGGATTTCACATTTACACATCCTACTTCGGCACGTTTTATCCGTATGTACAGCGTTCTATACCACTACTATGTGCACTGGTCCTGACTTTTCTGACTACTCGCGCTGTTAAAGCTTCCAAATCAGGGGTTGCCACAGCGCCCGGCATCTACCATGTACCTTGGTACGACTGGATTCTGGTTTTCTTGGCCATCCTGACGATTGGCTACATCGGTCTAAATAGCGACTATCTTGCCAATCGTTGGCCAATGACACCTACATTCGCAGTGACGGAGACCCAACTGATTTTCGGCTCGATTGCAGCGCTATTGATTCTTGAAGCAACGCGTCGGTTACTGGGTTGGCTATTGGTAATTGTCGCCGTTGTCGCGCTTCTCTACATCTATCTCGGCGAGCACATTCCGATTGTGTTCCTGAAGCATCGCGCTTACAGCTATGAGCACATGCTCGATTATCTTTATCTGACGGATAACGGTATATGGGGGGTGGCCCTGGGGGTCGCGGCCACCTATGTTGTGCTGTTCATAATCTTCGGCGCGTTTGCCGAGAAAGCCGGCGTAGCCCAGTTCTTTATCGATTTCTCCAACGCGCTCGCTGGCCATTCACGCGGTGGTCCGGCGAAGGTTGCCATTTTTTCTTCCGGGTTAATTGGCTCCGTAACCGGATCCACCGTAGCTAACGTGTATACCACCGGACAGTTCACGATTCCCATGATGAAACGCCTTGGATATAAACCCAGCGTAGCAGGAGCAGTGGAGGCGCTGGCATCCAACGGCGGCCAAATCATGCCCCCTATCCTTGGAGCTGCGGCTTTCATTTTAGCCGCTTACAGTGGCGTGCCCTATGTCAAAGTCGCGATTGCCAGCTTAATTCCCGCGTTGCTTTATTTCGGCGGACTGTTCTGGTTCATGCACTTGGAAGCCCATAAACCCGGCCTACAGGGCATCCCCCGAAGTGAAAAACCCAAGCTATTGGGTGTCTTAAAACGCGGCGGTCATTTGTTCTCCCCGATCATTGTCTTAGTAGGTTGTCTGGTCTACGGAATGTCTCCGGTTAAGGCCGCATTTTTTGGGATTGCTTTTACTGTCGTCATCAGCTGGCTACGTAAAGAGACACGTCTGGGGCCAAGGGAGATCCTTCAGGCGCTGGAACTCGGCGGCATGAATTCAATGTTGATCGTCGTAACGTGTGCAATTGTAGGGTTCGTTATCGGTGGTTTCTTAATCACGGGCCTGGGCCTCAACGTGAGCAGTGCGATCATTGCTATGTCGGGCGGCTATTTCATCGTCAGTTTGTTCCTCATCGGCTTTGCATGCATTTTGCTAGGCATGGGGATGAATACGGTGGCCGCGTTCATCCTGGTATCCGTTGTCGGCACGCCAGCGCTAACCTCGCAAGGGGTGGATCCATTAGTCGCAAACATGTTTGTGTTTTACTTCGCCTTGCTCTCACACATCACACCCCCAGTTTGTTTGGCAATTTTTGCCGGCGCTCAAATCGCGGAGGCAAATATTTGGGAAACGGCGTGGGTTGGCGTAAAGATGAGCGCCGTTCCTTATGTATTGCCCTTCCTGGTGATCTTTAGCCCTTCGTTACTGCTGATGGGGTCGTCACTGCAGATTGTGGCAGACACTTTGTTTACGGCGATCGGGTTGCTGCTGATCATATCGGCGATTCAAGGTTGGGCAGTGTACAAGTTGAATGTACCCGTGAGACTGCTGTCCCTAGCTGCTGGAGCCAGCCTGATCTGGCCGAGTGCAGCTGTAACAATGGTTGGTGTTGCATTCGCAACGGTTGTTCTTGGCCATCAGACGCTACAGTATTTTGCAGAAAAGCGCCGCGCATAACGTTATGCAACCAACTGGAGGGTAACGGAATAAGCAAACAGAAAATAATAAGTATCGCTTTTGACCGACTCGACCGACATATTCCCTTCTTCATGGGTTCTGTCAAAAGTCCCCCGGGCGTTACGGTGAAACCCCTGGAGATCGGCCTAGCAGAAAAGAAACCCTATCGCGATGGCTATGATCGGCATGGCCGAATGTTTCGAAATCAAGAGTTCGATGTCTGTGAGCAGTCGCTTGCCTCATATATCATCGCTCGAAGCCGTGGTGATACCCGCTTGATTGGTGCCCCCGTGTTTCCTCGGCGCTTGTTTAGTCAAAGCTGCATGTTGGTAAATGCGGATGCGTCCATAAAACACCCGGCCGACCTTGCAGGAAAGAAGGTAGCGGTCAATTCGCTGCAAACAACGCTGACTGTGCAGGCGAAGGGCGATCTATGTCGTGAATATGGCGTTAATGTGAATGACATTACCTGGTTTGTGCAACGTGCAGAGGAGCTGCCACTGGACACAGAAGTTCAAGGATCAACTCAAGTTATTCCAGCGGATAAACGCATTGAAGAAATGCTAATTTCGGGTGAACTTGATGCGTACATCCATCCCTCTCCGCCACCCACGTTACTGAAGCACGGGCGCGTCAGACGCCTGTTTCAAAACACTCGCAGGGAAGGAGGGCGATATTTCAGGAAGTACGGTTATTGTCCAATCATGCACCTGTTCGTTTTTCCAACGACGACCGTAGATCGCGAACCGTGGCTACCGGCAGCCGTTATAGCGATGTGGGAGGAAGCTAAGCAACAAGCGCTCGCTTACTACGACGATCCCGGATACGGTTTGATCTTGTTCTCACAGGAAGCTCTGGAGGAACAACGGGCGCTGCTAG
>CAYFJM010000229.1:0-3667 GCA_964343415.1 uncultured Vicinamibacteraceae bacterium
GTTTGAACCATCAGTCCCGCTGTCATCGTTTCCTGAGGGTCAACCCAGAATGCTGTTCCAAGAGCACCGAGCCAGCCGAAACTGCCTGTTGAGCGATTATCCTGCGCGACCACTGAATCAAGAACGACGTCGACAGTCAATCCAAAACCCCGACCTGGTCGTCCGCCCACGCGCCCTGAATTCTCATATAAATTACCGACGTGATTCGCCGCCATGAGCTCAACCGTTTTCCGACCGAGAATGCGGTGGCCATTGAGTTCACCCTGATTCACAAGCATTTGCGAGAATTTCGCATAATCCCCAGCCGTTGACCATAATCCGACCCCACCAGCTGTCAGTGTGACCGTATCGACCCACGAGGGTTTGTCCCGTTCTTCAAGGCCGTTTTCCGTCCGGACGTATCGAGTCACAACACGAGATAATTTCTGAGAAGGCACAATATAGGCTGTGTCGTGCATCCCAAGTGGCTCAAAGATTCGTTGCCGTAAAAACTCATCAAACGGCACGCCGGCGACAACCTCCACGACGCGCGCGACAGTGTCGATGCCCGCTAATCCGCTATAGGACCATTGGGTTCCAGGCTGAAAATCAAGCGGTGCGCCTCCCAAGTCGGCCGAGTACGTCTCGAGGGTATCGTCAGAATGTCTCGGTGCTATCCGTGAAGCCTCCCGACTGCCAACGCCACCACTGACCAAACCTGACGTATGGGTCAACAGGTCTTGAACGGTCACGTCCCGTTCGGACGGCACCAGATAGATATCTGAGGCATCGTCTGAGCCAGACTTCACGACGGCCACCTGTGTCTCTTCAAATTCCGGGATGAAGTTCTTCACCGGGTCCGACAACCTGACCTTGCCTTCCTCAAGGAGGATAAGGAACGCTACCCCGGTCACCGGCTTTGTCATCGATGCAATCTGAAAAATCGTGTCCTTTTTCATTTCTTGCATGGAGTCGAGGTTCATCAGTCCGTGCGCCTCGAAATGAGCCACCTTCCCCTTTCTGACGACGAGCGTAACGGCCCCTGTGATCGCTTCAGCCTCTATCGCTCGATCTACAACATCCCCAATCCTGGACAGTCTCTCTGTCGACATCCCGACTTCTTCGGGAACGGCAGTTGGTAAATCGTCTACGCCTGCGCTGACCGTACTAGCTGCGCCGAGGTCCGGAGAGAACAACGCGGGTGTGAGTAGGGCGCTCACGAGAACAAACACGACGCCAAACGTAGCGACGCCCAACCGCGCGGCCACGCGCCAATACGCATTCTGCGTTGTCCGGCTTAATATTTCTGACTTCATACGGCCCCTTTTCTACCTCAGGCTCTCTTGCACGTCCTATGTCTCTCGCTGTCTCCGCGTGGTCCCAACCTTATATCGTCAACCGTGCAATTGCCCGGGAAAAGTGACGGCGGTATGATCTCGGCTCGGACTGTCCGTCCGACTACACTTACTGACTGTTAGACTGCTGTGACTATTTCAAGCAACTTTAGGGTTCCAAACTTTGCGCGGAGGTTTTTTGTGAGTCGTTTCGCCCGAATGTCTGTTTTTTGCTCAACGGCCTTTTTTAGCGTCATTACCGCATTCGCAATGCTGCCCGTTGCTTTTGCTCAAGAATCAACGCCACATACCGTTCGCACTACGAAATTTACGATTTCTGACGTCGACGAGAGTAAAGTCTTCTACGAAGACCTCATCGGATTGACCGAGGTAGGGCGTTTCGAGGACGTTGGCCGTATCGTCGAGCCATTTATGGGTTTTGGCGATAACGGCGCGCGGATCGGGTTACTGCGCTATGACGAGCAAGAATCGCTTCCCAAAAGTACCGTTCCCGTCTCCGTGTTGAGTCTTCCTGACCTCGACCCAGTTATTGAGCGATTTAAGGCGGCATCCTACCCAATTCAGGAATACTCCGGCGAGGTCACAGGCGGTATCCGGCTGGCCATCGCTCATGATCCAGCGGGCAATGGCATTGAACTTGTAGAGGTGCCCGGAGAACCGAGTGTTATCGGAGCTCGTCTTGTCGTCGATAACCTTGAAGCATCCGAGGCCTTTTTTAAACAGGTGTTCAACGTGCTACCGGGACGCCGCATTCGAACGGATATGTTCGACGAAAGCTTTCTCGAATTTGGTGACGGACCGTTCGTCGCGTTGTATGAGGTGCTCAACCAAGAGCCACTAGCCAAAAGCTGGTATCCGGTCGTCGCAATCTATTCATCGGATTATGACGGCGTCCTTCAGCGCATTAAGAAATTAGGGCTTGGCGTTCGTGAGCGTGGCGACCGCGTTCTGTTCGCAAAGGATCCCTCAGGCAATGTTGTGGAGGTAGTACGGCAATCTGCCCAATAACTGAAGACTACCTGAAACCCACAGACTGAATGACATTTTCTACAGTCGACCGACAGAGACCGTGTCATCTGTCGCACGACCAGGAGTTCCGGCCGGAGGCCACCCGTGACTGATTCGACGTTTCCACCGCAAACAATTACTCGCGGCCTGTTCGTCGGCCTGATTGCTCTTATCATGCCGGTGAGTGCGTACGCACAGCAATCTCATCCGCATACAGTTCGAACGACAAAATTTACAATCGAGAACGTCGACGAGAGCACCTCATTCTATGAGGATCTCATCGGGATGATAGAAATCGATCGATTTGAAGCCGACGGAAGCCTGATTGAGCCATTTATGGCATTCGGCGATGACGGCAAACGTATCGGTTTACTTGCGTTTAATGAACATGAAAGTCTAAAAAAAAGTTCACACCCCGTTTCCATTGTTGTCGTCCCTTCACTCGACAACATCGTGAGACGTTTCAATGACGCAAATTACCCGATCACGACGTATACCGGTGCTGTCTCTGCCGGGTTTGGTGCGAGCGAAGCAGGCGGAGTGAATACGGCGATCGTCCATGACCCCAGCGGAAATGGAATTGAGTTAATCGAAACGGGTGGTCGGGCGACGGTTGCCGGCGCCAGACTGATTGTGTCCGATCGAAAAATGACTGAAGATTTTTTCGTGCGTATTTTTGACGTCACGCCTGGAGAACGCATTCAGACTGGCACCTATGATGAGGTTGTCCTTGATTTTGGCGAAGGCATGTTTATCGCGTTATTTGAGCCGAAAGACGAACCCCCCCTGCCAAAAAGTGAACACCCAACCGTGGCTATTTATTCGACCAAAGCCGATGAAGTCTTGGAACGCTTAAAAGCCGAGGACGTCGAGGTTCAGGAATTCGGTGGATTTATGTTCTTGGCGAAGGATCCTTCCGGAAATGTGATCGAAATTGTTCGCCAGCGAATGCCATAAGGCTAAATCGCACAGATTGGATCCTGTCCTGGTTGTTCGCGATTTTCTGTCTTCCAAGCGTTGGCCACGGTTTGCACCATGCCACTAAAAAGACTCTCGATTGAGGATAACACTTCCCGTGGCCTTGACTGGAGAACTAATTACTGAGAGCACCCGTCGAGATCCACTGTCGAATTGAATCTATCTCAACGCTTGTCAAAAATGGTCCTCCCTGCGGCATGCGCCCTCCGACAATGCTGGCAGTCCCCTTAATCTTGTCCAGCAGATAGCTCTCATCAGGTTTTTCCGGCACGACGAGAAATTTCGACGTCTGACTGCTTGGAACGTCAACCAAACTGGCAAAGGAGACGCCCTCCGCCAGATTTAAA
>CAYFJM010000230.1:0-3630 GCA_964343415.1 uncultured Vicinamibacteraceae bacterium
CAAGCGATACATTCTGTGGTGTCGTAACAACCACCGCTCCGGAAACAGGAACTGTTTGACTAAGACTTAGCGCCACATCTCCGGTACCGGGAGGCATATCTACGACAAGATAATCAAGTTCTCCCCACCTTACATCTTGAAAGAACTGTCGAACAACACCGTGCAGCATCGGGCCACGCCAAATAATCGGTGCCTTTTCGTCCGTCAGAAAACCCATAGAGACAACGCGGATACCATATTTTTCGGCCGGAACTATTTTCTTGCCATCTGACTCTAACTGAGAAGAAATGCCCAGCATCATCGGAACATTCGGACCATATACATCAGCATCGATTATGCCAACCTGGCTACCAGACTTCGCAAGCGAAACTGCAAGATTCACCGACACCGTAGTCTTACCAACACCGCCTTTTCCAGCACCGACGGCAATAACATTCTTGATGCCTGGGATTTCACGACCAACTACTCCCTGCGGCGACTGATTTGACGGCGCGGCAGGGTTCGCCATAGGCAATGTCATTCTCTTGGGCTGGTTTGATTCATCGGGCATAACAGAACACCTTAATTGGCTTAACCGCTAACCTCAAAATACTAGAGGCTTGAACTTGGCGGTCTGAGTTAAATTGTTCAAAAACTAACGTTCAGATAAAGCACCGATCCCCACGTTAATCACAGACCTCAATTAACGCTTCTATTTCGGTTGAAGACGAATACGGCAATGTGACCAAAAAATAAAATACACTTCCATGCCGCACACCCGCTGGAAAACTTAGTGTGATGGTATGAGGAACGAGTACTTTTCCAGAACCGCGACAGAACCCACAAGGTGTCGACGACAACTCTCCCCGACCTCCGCAAACAAGGCATGACTGACAGGCAGAAAGATTAACGGGGATCTGCGCGCCAACATGCGCCTGAAGAGACGATAACTCTATCGTAGTATTTTGAATTACGTCCTGGCTACTGTCGGAAGACCCCCAAAAATCTTTTAGCATACCCGTAACAAAAACCTCGCCAGACGGAAACCCAAGTTCAACATCTGAACCAGGACACTTTGCTTGGTGGTTGGTTGGATAAACTAGTTGACGTGGAGACGGCCCGCGGGTCTGTCGCGCTAAGTTCCAGTAGTTACGCCTGTGTAACTGGCTACCATGTCCTACCAAACGACGACGGGGTCCGGGAACATCGAACACAGTTCTTAGATAAAAGGCGATCAAAAAGAAACAGCAAGTCGAAGCTTCTGTCGGTCTCCCGCGCTAAGACTATCGAGATCAAGACTGGACTCACATTCTTCACACAAGAGTTCCAACACGGTCGGTTCAACATTCCCCTCATCCTTTGGGTCAAAACGGGGATTCTCGCCGGCCTCTACTACCTCAATCGCCGTGATTTGGATCGTCTTTATCTGGAAACTCTTTTCATTCCCGCAATCAGAACATATCAGTGACATCTTTTGAATTCTACACTACTACTTGTCTCGCCTCCGCTAATCGAGGCAAGAAACGACCCGTTGCTTTACCATGGTTAACTATTGAGTAGATAATTGTGTATGAGTAATTACACAATTCACAGTGAAGCACGCGCCGGACACTGGGTCGCGTGGATAACCAGTACCGAGGGACCAGAACCAATTGGGTCCGTCATACTACCTGGACAGACTCAAGAAGAGGCCGAATCTAACGCTAGACTTTGGATGGAACGAGTCACAAAGGATTCCAGTCTCCTTCGGAAATAGATAGTCACGAGGCACTAGCGGGGATTGAGCAAGCTTAACTCGTCTCTGGACTCATCAATACTCAATACATGACCGGCATGGTGATCCGGCATGGTGCAATGGGGCCCTTTCACCTCCAACGAAATCAAATCGACCTCCATTGACGAAGCGCGGTAATCAGCCGTGACACAGCCGCATGGAAGCGCCGCAAGCATTAAAAGCTCAAAAGGTTCATTCATAGAAAAAGCATCTGACAACATTGGTAATGTTTTCTTTCCGCGACCGGCACATGTTTTTTGATTGGCACCTACCCACCTTGTCCGCCCTCTAATAAAACCTATCGGCTCTCAATTGCTCTGGCCACAGGTCACGAACTTCACGCTATGTTACGAATCCGCCAAGTTATTTATGAAGGCTTTTCTGACAATGCTGGCAAAACCTCAAACCGATGAGCGTCACCGCTCGGCCCTATCCACTCGGCTCGACTTGAACCAATTGCAGCTTCTAGAGACGATAAGAATGATGCTGGAAACACCTCAGCCAAACTACCTCGACTGGGTTTAATGGAGAAGTCACTTGTGACCATTGACAGATACAGTTGGTCTCGAGCGCGAGTCAAAGCAACATAAAGTAACCGCTTGCTTTCCTCTCTCTCATTTAAGTGCTCTTCCCCATCTTCATTCGTCCGAAAAGGCAATACCGAGAACGATGGGTCCCGTCCCGTTTCGTCAAAAGCAAGATTTATCGCCGTAGAGTGGGATCCAGTTCCACGACCAAGGTCGACTAAGAATACAACCGGAAATTCCAGGCCTTTCGCCGCATGAACCGTCATTAAACTCACCGCGTTAAACGCATCGACCACCGCATTAGGGACTTCACCCACCAGATCATCAATCTGATCCGCTATGCGCTGCATCGTCGCATACCCGCGGTTCTGGGCACGCCGTACCAAACTGCGAATCTTTTTAATGTTCTCCCGCTTTTGCACAGTCTGGCCGCTACCAAGTTCAGTCAAATACGCCGAAGCAGCAATAACATGGTCGAGAACTTCGCACGGCGGCAAGCGATCAACCAATTCAAGCCAACCGGGAACAACATAATGCGCACATTTAAGAATATTGCGGTCTTCGGCAGTAAGTGCAGTAACTCGCTCAGGCATCCTAACAAGCGCATCACACAAACCACCGGCTAGTTCGACAAGCGCACAGTCAGAAACTCCGATGAAACGCGAACGAAGAAACGCGGCAGCACGCAATTCCGAAATCGGATTCGCCAGATAACGCAGAAGTGCACGGATGTCTTTGACCTCATCCGTGTCGAAAAACCCAAGACCCTTATAGGCGCACGTCGGTATATCAAGACGCTCAAACGCTTGCTCGAAGTAACGGTTAGTCTCTCGTGCCCGAAACAGTACCGCAATGTCACTTAACTCAATAGATCGCATCCGGGCGGTGTGCCGATCTCTAACTTTACCTTCCCGAAGTAAAACCTCAACTTCACTGGCAATACTTTTTGCACAATCTGTAATAGTTGTAGACAAAGACAGGCTAAGTGGTTGCTGGCTTAGCGGTTGATTAGAATCAATCGCGGGAAAGTGATCTTTCTCGTCAAACCGAAACGCATTATGGCGAGTAGTATTTTTTTCGACCGACGTAAAAAAATCATTGATAAATCTAAGTAATCCAGGCACAGCGCGGAAACTAGTCGAAATTGATTGGCGGGCAGACCAAGGAACAGAGCCGTGAGGGTCTCGAAGTCCCTCGATCGCAGCAATCGCCTCGTTCATAACCGTTACATCAGCACCCCGAAAACGGTAAATCGATTGCTTACGGTCGCCGACTACAAACACACTTGGCGGCAAGGGGGCTTCGTGAACCAATCCATTTCCTTCGCCCCATGATTGCACCAGTAGCGAC
>CAYFJM010000231.1:0-3606 GCA_964343415.1 uncultured Vicinamibacteraceae bacterium
CAAGTCCGAAACTTAAATAATCCATTCCAGAACCGCCGTACTGAGTCGGCACGCAAACTCCGAGCAAGCCGAGTTCTGCCATCTGTACGAGAATGTTTGGATCGAATCGGTGCTCGCGATCCAATTCTCGTATCCGAGGAGCAATTTCTTTGGCACCCCACTCACGAACGGATTGTTCAAGCAATGACTGTTCTTCAGTAAGATCTAAATTAATCACGATTTATTGTCCCTAATTGCTATCGATAATCAGACTAAAAATATTAATCTCTCCGGCGCACGATAACCGGAATGCCAGATGTAACGGATAAACGCTCAGCCGCGCTCTCCGCATTTGCTGCAAATTCTAGTTTCTCATTGCTGCCGAACAAACCGCATACCTCACCGAGCCCGATATCTGAATACGTATCAACCACACGTCTAATACTTATATCTCCGATTTCAATTTGAAGAGAACCCCGTTCTGAAAAACGCATAAACATCGACCGATCTATGTTCGTGATGATGTTTCCAAATCGATCAATTAAAAGAACTTCTCCAACGATTTCATCTTTCTTTACGGTTGCCTCCGGCGATCCAAGTAACCGATAGTCATTAAATTGACGCCCAAAAGAGGTCAACTTAACACCTTTCGCAATCCACGCAGCTACCGGCGCAAAGCGATCTCGCCCTTCGAATGTCCGACTGATCGTCGGCCGTGCATATCGTCGTTCGGTAAGTTCGACAACCAACTTCGGGGCCCTCTCCCGAAAAACATGCGTCATTACACCGTTATCAGGCGCGACAAAGTGATAATTGACTGTCTCCGCTGCAAGAGCTCGTCGCCCCGAACCCACACCCGGGTCGACCACGACAAGAAACACTGTACCTTCAGGGAAATACCTATACGCCGCTGCAAGCTCTAAACTCGCGGTATGGACATCATGTGGTGGAATATCATGAGAAATATCTACAACATTCGCGTCAGGACATATATCAAGAACTACTCCCTTCATTGTCCCTGAATAGTGATCTAATGTCCCGAAATCTGTAAGCAGGGCAACAACCGGCCGCGACATAGCTCCTACAGTACTGACTTGATCCATAAAATACAGAGAGGAAGTTCGAATATCGCCCTAGCCTGGTTAAAGGTTTTAGGCTGGAACGTAAATGTATAACCAAGTACGTGGTTCACACATACTCTTGGCCCGACATTAACAGGAAACTAACTTAACATCACAGGAACAAGGCTATGTAGTCCGACCGGCAGTCGCCTTTGCCGCCGATTTTCCAGGCTGAACCCTCTTAGGCTCTGCTCCTGAAGTTGAATTACTTACTTTGGTCGACATATCCACTTTGCCACGAAAATGGGCACCCTCCGCTATCGCAACACGAGGGGCCGTAATATCTCCATCAACTGAGCCACTTTCTCGAATATTAACCTTTTCGGTCGCAGTCACATTGCCGGCAACTGTACCAAGAATAACTACCGACTTAGCAAATACCTCTGCCGTTATTCGCCCATTCGGCCCAATCGTAAGCATATGCTGACGAAGTTCAATCTTTCCGTCGACTTGACCTTCAATCATCAAATCTTCACTTCCATTTACCTCACCCTTAATTACTACGGACTTTCCAACGTTGACGACATCTCTAACGCTGCGCCTCGTATCGTCGTTAGTGCTTTTGTTTAAAGACGAGCCAGTTACTCCAGACGCCGCTTGTTCATTAATCGTCGCCGCTCCTGCGGTCGAAGGACGAACCGCTTCTTCACGTTTCCACATGGGAATATCTCCGGTCTGTTCTTACTAAAGTGCCACCCTAAGCCATCACAATTTGGCGAATCCGGCCACGTTGAGCGAGTATACGAAAGCGACACAATCCTGTCTAGCCCTTTCGTTGCTGAGGGTTAGGGGCAATGGTAAGATCACAAAAGATGCGTATCTACTTGGACCACAATGCCACTACTCCGGTCGATGCTGCTGTCGTAGATACCGTTTCTGACGTGCTCAGCAACTGCTATGGCAACGCGTCGAGCGTGCATACTTTTGGTCAATCAGCAAAAGCTTTACTCGACGATGCACGTCGCGCCGTTGCAGCGCTGGTTGATGCACAATCCTCGGAAATAGTCTTTACCGGAGGTGGCACAGAATCTGACAACCTTGCGATTCGTGGCGCCGCCGGACGAATTAAACCATCTGGTAGACGTCATTTAATCACGTCTACGATCGAGCATGAAGCGGTTCTAAACACAATTAAAGATCTCACACAGCACGACTGGACAGCCACTTACCTACCGGTCGGCGCTACTGGTGTGGTCAATCCTTCTGACCTTGAGGCCGCCATCTCTGAACAGACAGCCCTTGTTTCTATAATGCATGCAAATAACGAAATAGGGACTCTTCAACCTATCAGTGAACTGGCGTCTATCGCTCATGCTTACGGCGCATTGTTTCACACTGATGCAGTCCAGACTGCTGGAAAACATCCGATCAGTGTTAGCGAGCTTAACGTTGATCTACTTTCAATTTCCGGGCACAAATTTAATGGCCCAAAAGGCGTCGGTGCATTATGGATAAAAAGAGGGACACGACTCACCTCAAGTCTTACAGGCGGTCGCCAAGAACGAAATCGTCGTGCCGGAACTGAAAATGTCGCTGGCATTTCCGGACTTGGTATTGCAGCCAAAATTGCACTCAACAAGTTAGACCATGACACATCCCGGCTCGGTCAATTAAGAGATCGACTCGAGGCGGAAATTCTCTGTAATGTCCCCGGCACTGAAGTAAACGGGACGGGGCAACGAGTCACCAACACCTCTAATATTAGTTTTCTTGGGATTGAGGCAGAAGCTCTTCTTATCGCCCTCGATTTGGAGGGAATTGCTGTATCTACAGGCTCTGCCTGTTCGTCAGGAACTCTAGAACCTTCTCATGTGCTACGTGCTATGGGATTTTCGCCACAACGCGCACAAAGTTCGATCCGCTTTAGTCTTGGTCTTGGAAATACCGACGAACAAATAACTCACGTCATTCGGTCATTACCGCCCATTGTTTCCAAGTTACGGCAGTTGTCAGGTCACCAGACCGCCTTAAGGGTCTCATGAGAATTGTAGTAGCAATGTCTGGTGGTGTTGACTCTTCGGTAGCAGCAGCGCTGCTTGCGGGCGATGGAAACGATGTAATCGGTTTGTCCATGCAACTGTACGACCAAGAGAACGGCCAGCATAAGTTCGGCTCTTGTTGCACACTTGACGACCTCACTGACGCCAGACGTGTAGCGACACAACTCGGCATACCGCACTACATTGTTAATTTTGAACAACAATTCGAAGAGCACGTCGTTGCTCCCTTTGTTGACGAATATATCAACGCAAGAACACCTATCCCTTGCGTGCAATGCAACAGTGATCTTAAGTTCTCACGGTTGCTCGACCGCGCGCTTGGACTCAATGCCGATTACGTCGCGACAGGACACTACGCTCGAGTAGTCAAACTGGCAATGGACGACGGTTCACATATTTATCAGCTGTACCGCGCTGTTGACCGAAACAAAGACCAGTCATACTTTCTTTTTTCTTTAACTCAAGAACAATTGTCCAGAGCTTGTTTTCCTCTCGGTGAACTATCT
>CAYFJM010000232.1:0-3584 GCA_964343415.1 uncultured Vicinamibacteraceae bacterium
ACTCTTTATTCGTGTTGACTTCAACGTCCCATTGAGCGCCGGTCAAATCGATGATGACACACGGATCCGTTCGGCGCTTCCAACTCTTCAGTACGCGCTGGATCAAGGTGCATCATTAGTACTTGCCTCTCACCTTGGTCGGCCTAAGGGGCAGAGAACGCCTGCATTTAGTCTAAAACCGATCGCAATTAGACTGAGTGAACTTATGGATCGACCGGTCGCTTTCGCAAATGATTGCGTCGGTCCTGAAGCTTTTCAAACGATAGAACAGACTGGCCGGAACGGTGTGACGCTTCTTGAGAATCTACGTTTTCATAAAGAAGAAGAAGACAATGACCCCATTTTTTCGGCCTCTCTCGCGAGTCTCGCAGATTGCTACGTTAACGATGCGTTCGGATCAGCACACCGTGCACACGCATCGACCACTGGAATCGTGTCTCATCTGACTGACGCTGCTGCTGGCCTACTCTTGGCACGCGAACTTAAGCACCTAGGCGCACTGCTTGAAAACCCCGCACGACCATTCACAGCTATTCTTGGCGGATCAAAAGTGTCAGGAAAGCTTGAAGTAATTAAGAATCTCTTGCCGCGAGTCGATACCCTACTGATCGGTGGTGCGATGTCATATACCTTCTTCAAAGCTCGAGGACTTTCGACTGGCCAGTCTCTTGTCGAACCAGAACTCGTTAACGCAACTCGCGAAATTGAGGAAGAGGCAAAGATTCATCGAGTCAACCTGATGCTCCCATGCGACCACCTGGTTGCAACGGCACTAGACGCCAATGCAACACATGAAAATCTTTACGTTGAAACTAATGAAATAGGCGACCGAATCGGTGTCGACATAGGATCAAAAACACAACAGTCCTACACCGAAAGCATCAAGAAAGCGGCTACTGTCGTCTGGAATGGTCCCATGGGAGTGTTTGAAATATTGCCATTTAGCAGCGGTACACTAGCGGTGGCAACGGCGGTGGCCGCTTCAACTGGAACGACAGTTGTCGGAGGTGGTGACTCAGTCTCTGCCGTCGGGCAGATGGGAGTTGCCGACCAGATTACTCATATCTCAACCGGCGGAGGCGCCTCGCTGGAGTTTCTTGGTGGAACAACACTACCTGGCGTTGCAGTTATACCAAACACCTAGGACGACGTTATGACCCGTACACCTATTATTGCCGCAAATTGGAAAATGCATAAAACAATCAAGGAGGCAGTGAACTTTAGTGAGCTTTTCTTGCCCAAAGTGGCAATGGTTACCAATGCTCAGATGGTGATCGCGCCACCGTTTACGGCACTAGCAGCAGTGTCATCGGTATGTAACGGTACAAATGTGACTACCGCTGCACAAAATATGCATGAAGAAAACCATGGTGCCTTCACAGGTGAGTTAAGTGCGGACATGCTTAAAGAAGCGGGCGCAAGCCACGTCATTATTGGACACTCCGAGCGTCGTCATTTGTACGGGGAAACCGACGCTGAGGTTAACCGGAAAATTCAATCCAGCCTCAACGCAGGACTCATTCCAATTGTGTGTATCGGAGAAACGCTAGAACAGCGCGAAAGAGAAGAGACGTATGCTGTGCTTGCCAACCAACTGACCAAAGGACTAGAAAAACAGTCTGTGGAATCAATAGCGAGCCTCATCGTCGCGTATGAGCCCGTCTGGGCAATCGGAACTGGCCGCACGGCAAGCCCAGAGCAGGCCCAAGACGCCCATCGGCATATACGGAAACACCTTGCCACAATTACAAATTCCGAGACAGCAGATCAGTGCCGACTGCTATACGGCGGGAGTGTAAAACCTGAAAATGCTGCTAAACTTGCGGCTCAAGCAGACGTTGACGGCGCCTTAGTGGGCGGAGCGAGCCTGGACCCGAATAGCTTCGCTGATATCGTTATGGAAAGCACATAAAACACCTAACTCTCAAGAACTGAACGGTTATACTTTAAGGACTATGTTGAGCACATTGCTCTCTGGCGTATACGTGGTGGTTTGCCTCCTGTTGCTTGTAGTCGTCTTACTCCAGCAAGGTAAAGGCGGAGATATTGCAGCAGCCTTTGGGGGTAGTGGTAGTCAAGCAGCCTTTGGCGCAAGGACAGGAGCGACAGTCCTCACCCGTGCAACAACAGTGCTCGGTACCCTTTTTATGGTGGGAGCCCTTGTACTGGCACTTATGGGCCAGCGTGGCCCTGGGTCCGTTGTCTCAGGCGTTGATGCCCCTGAGCCCGACGCTATTGAACAAAACGTTCCGGCTACCGAACCATCAGAACAGACTCCGGAATAGCGGAACCAAGCCGAACAAACCTCGACACTCACCCGAATCGCGGAAGTGGCGGAACTGGCAGACGCACCAGCTTGAGGGGCTGGCGGGCCCTAGGCCCGTGGGGGTTCAAATCCCCCCTTCCGCACCAATCATCGCACACACGTTGGCGCTACGTTATTCGCTGCACTCATAACGCTGTAGTAGCCTTACCACATCGTCAGAAATAAAGAACAACTATCGGCCATGAAGCAAAGTGTCTCGCTCATCACACATCTAACCCGAATCGTCGCATCACCGGCCCGTGAACTCGCGATTGTGATCGGGGGTTTTTCGGTTCTTGCAACCGTGTCCATGCACTGGGTCGTACGAAACATCACTGCCGCCCTACCGGGTGACCTCGGCGACCCGCTACTAAACACTTGGATTCTCGCATGGGATGCGGAACGGTTCCTGCACGGACTAGATGGGTTTTGGGATGCCCCCATGTTCTTTCCTTACCCATCATCACTGGCATATTCTGAACACCTCCTTGGTGTTGCCATTTTCACGGCCCCACTACAATGGCTAACCGACAACCCGATCCTCGTGTACAACATGGCGTATCTTGGATCGTTCGTGCTCGCCGGCACAGGAATGTATCTCCTGACAACCTCAATTACTGGCAGTCGCTTAGCCGGGATGATTGGCGGCATGGCATTCGCGTTCTTGCCATACCGCGCAGACCAAGCTTCACATCTTCAGGTGCTACTGTACGGTTGGATGCCTGTCGGCCTGTGGGGACTGCATCGCTATTTCTATAGCGGCCACAGAAAAATGCTGGTTGTTTTCGCACTCGCTTTCGTATTGCAGGGATTCTCAAACGGATATTTCTTTTATTTTTTTGCGGCTGTCGTTGTGATTGTTGCATCCGTCGAAGTCATCTATCGGGTACGCCAACGCCCAATCATGCTAGTAGACCTCACCTGTGCCGCACTTCTTATGGGAGCCATAGTTGCTCCGATCGCCATTGCTTATCTCGACGTTCGGACCGACATGTCTCTAGTGCGGACTCGAAGTGAAATGGTGATGTTTAGTGCCGACACCACGTCATATTTCCACGCATCACCAGACCTTTCGTTATGGGGAAATACCCTTGAGGAAGGTGGACTAGAAACAAAACTCTTTCCAGGGTTTGGACTGTTGACGCTGGCTGCTGTGGGCCTTATCGTGCCTTTCGCACGTAAAACAGACTCGACAACCAACCTGAAACGGCTTGCCGCGACCTACGCTACCGTTACAGCTATCTCATTTGTAATATCGCTTGGGCCAGAGCCGAGCTTC
>CAYFJM010000233.1:0-3582 GCA_964343415.1 uncultured Vicinamibacteraceae bacterium
CTATCGCTTTGCTGCGGAGCCTCCTGGTATAGCGACTGTGCTAACAGGCACATCCTCTATTGAACATTTAACCGCCAATGCAAGGTGTCTTGAAGACCCTAAACTGACTATCGCACATAGTTCTCGATTGAAAGCATTGTTTGGGGGTATCGTTGAATACGCCTGACGCGGGACGCGGGCCTCGTTGCAGTGCAGGCGCTGCGTGTTAGGTTTTCGGTATTCGAAATCCATAATGGAGTGGGTTAACGAAAACTTTGAGAAAACTCTTTGTGAGCATACTCGTTAAATTGCGTAGACAAAGTGATGCCATGACCTGGTTCCTCGGTCAGTTCATAGTGACCGAGAGTTAACTGATGAGATGTGGATAACAGTCTGTCGAATAAAGGTGATTCGGCATGCTGAAGTTCCAAGGAATGCAGTGAGGGTAGGCAGGCTGCCATTTGTGCGCTAACGACTGCCATCACGGGTCCGCACGGGTTGTGGGGACTGACCTGGATTCCGTGTAGATCTGCGTATTTTGCGATTCGAATAGCTTCCGAAAATCCTCCGCAGAATCGAATGTCAGGCATGATTACATCGTAGGCGTCGGCGTCGATGAGCGATTGAAACTGACTCAGTCCTGAGAACTTTTCTGCCCCGGCCAACAGTGCGCCATGACGATTCGCAGTAGCACGGAGTGCTTTCAGTTTGGGTATTGTTTCGGCGATCTCTGCCACAGGTTCTTCAATCCATCGGGTGCCTAATTGCGCGAGACGAGCAATGATGTGATTGGCCTCGTTTAGCCGAAATCGACTATGACAGTCCACTTGAACAGGATGATCCTTAGATACCCGCATGACGGCTTCAACACGTGCCATGCCGATATCGATAGCGTCAGCCCTGGCGTGTTGATTGGCTGCCTGCGCTAAAACCTCATCAAATGGTGCGATCTTTACCGCACTGAAACCAACTGCCAGCGCGGCCTCTGCGCGAGTAGCAAATGAGCTTGGGGTTCGGTCGATAGTGCCTCGATTAATGTTTGCGTAACAGAGGATTTTCGACCGAGGTTCAATTTCGGCTAAACGACGGGTGCAAACGTTTTGTTCTTGCCCTTGGATGTCGAGCCAGACTTGTTCCACAGCGCTGGCTAGGACATATCCAACGGGGAGAGGAAGTCTCTGTTGAAGCGTTTGCAGAGTGGCATGGGTAACCACCCCAGGCAATTCTCGAGTCGCGTTGAGTATCGCGGCATCTTGATTCTGAAGGGTTACTTCTCCAAGCCCTGTTAGGCCGTCGATGGATCTTCCAACGAGAAACATCCATCGAGTCTTTAGCGACACGGGAACGCTATATAAGTGTAGTTCAGAAAGACGTAACGGAGGTCTTTCAGTCATGGGTGATTTTAAACCTTGCAATGCTTTTCGGAGTGGACGCTCACGAAATGGTAGATATCAGGCCATGCCAACCGGTTGGATTCTCGGATGTATGGCATCATCTAGTCGGCTATTAATCATGTCCAACAGTTCGTTTTGAAATGGAACCCGTTGATCAGTGCGAAACAAGTTATTCATTTCCCATGGATCATCAAATAAATCGTACATTTCTCCGGCCCCAGACAATAACTCCAGGGTTAATTTATGTCGCCGTGTGCGTGCCATGCGTAACTCTAGCTCAACGCCACACCGTGAGGGGTTAACGCTCCATTCATTGTAGGCAAAATCCCGTTGTTGCGACATTCCATTAAGCAACGGTTTTAAAGATTTTCCGTGCATCGGTAAATCTGCGCTGGTCCCGAAGTAATCCAACACAGTGGCCGCCACGTCCAATGTGGAGACAGGGTGATCAAGTGTTAGCCCAGGCGCAATATCAGGACCCTGGGCGATGAATCCCACTCGGACCAGTCCCTCGTACATCATGGGGCCCTTCAAGAGGAGTCCGTGATCTCCAAGCCACTCACCGTGATCGCTAGTGAAAATAATTATTGTATTGCTACCCTGTGGAATGCGACTCACACAGTCAACAATACGACCGACATTGTGATCGATCAATGAAATCATTCCGTAGTAATTAGATATGATTTGACGCAACTGTTCATCTGTTTGATCAGGCACTCGGCTACGTGTTTCCCTCAATAGTCGAAAATCTTTTTGAATGTTTGGCGTCCGCTCCAGGCTGGCTGTATGCCACCAAGGTCGTCGATCCAGGTCTTTTGTGCGATGCAGAGGTAGATCAATTTCTTCGGGATGATGCATGCGGGACCATGGATCGGGTGCATCAAATGGGTGATGGGGGTCAGGAAACGACGTCCAGAGAAAGAATGGTTGTTCGCCGCTGTTGCGCAGGAAATCAATGGTTCGATCGCTAACCCAAGTGGAGTTGTGGCAGGCAGATGGAAGTGCCGAATGCCAGGTATGCGCGGCACCGGTATGTGGGGCAAGCTGTGTTCGATATAGTCGATTCTTCTCCTCGCCCCTTCCGTCTCCGTAGTACCAGCCTTCGTAATGTTGCCCCGCTGGGGGGGCGGCTGGTAGGTCGTGATTATGCCCGTTGACTACGAGTTCGACGTGTTCGAATCCCATGTACGGGCCAAACCAATCGGGTGAATAATCTTGTTGGGAAAATTTACATTCCGGTGTCCCGGTGGGCGCGAACGTATGGTGAGTGGAAAAATGTGCTTTACCGATGAACGCTGACATGATTCCGGCGCGCTGGAGTGTGCCAGCCATTCCGCGACTACCCAGGGTGGGATCAAGATCGATACCGTTGTCGTGAACACCATGAGTGTTGGGCAATAATCCGGTGAGAATCGATGCTCGCGAGGGTTGGCAGACGTTGTTTGGTGTGATGCAGGTAGAGAATCGAGTGCCATTGGCAGCCAACTGATCTAAGTGGGGGGTCTTGATCGGGCGACCCTCAAAACCAAAACAGTCGCCCCGGTGTTGGTCAGAAGTAATCAGGATGACATTCGGTTGCTGTCTTGTCATGGGTTAGAGTGATGTTATCAGGCTGCAGGATCGACCGAGAAGGTCCTATGACTTTCGCGAATCGTGTTCAAGGTAAGGCGATATAAACTCTTTACTATAATTAGCGCAGTTAGATAATACATGTAAGAGTATCTTTAACGGCGTAGGGATCCTAAGCGTTTTTTTAATTTTTAATCAAGGAGCCAGGCATGCGTGGTAAGCCTAATCTTGTTCTCATCACCTCCGACCAACACCGGGGCGACTGTTTTGGTTTTGAGGGTCGAGCAGTTAAAACACCACACCTGGATCATCTTGCCAGTTCAGGGACCCGTTTTAGTTCATGTATTACGCCGAGTGCTATGTGCCAGCCAGCACGCTCCAGTATGTTGACCGGTCTGTATCCGCGAACGCATGGGGTTATCGACAATGGAATTGATTTACCGCAGCAGACGGGCGAGAACGGGTTTGGAGGTCAGCTAACACAGGCGGGTTATGCGACCGCTTTCATCGGTAAAGCCCATTTTTCTTCATACAATACCTTCACGGCGACGGGTACCCCTGAGTGTCGGCACAGTTCGAGTGGTTATGCCGATGACTGGTTGGGTCCCTACATGGGGTTCGGACATGTCGAGCTGGCGGT
>CAYFJM010000234.1:0-3574 GCA_964343415.1 uncultured Vicinamibacteraceae bacterium
TCAGGCCGAAAACCTGGGCGACTTGGAGGCGGCGACAGAGACCGTGCAGGAAGCCATAGAGTGTGAGGAACAGCTGAGTTATCGGCTTCCCGTGGCGCTGAACAAGATAGCGGATTGGCAAGCCAGCATCCTCTCCATACCCGACGACTTCTTTTATTCGTTCTGGCCGGTAGTTCAGACTCAGAATGACTTCGTCAATTTCAGGGACTTGCTGGAGTAAATCAATTTGATGGTAGAGAAATGGCCGATCAAAAATAGGGACGACCGGCTTGGGTGTATTCAATGTGAGTGGCCTCAGGCGTGTCCCGAAGCCACCGGCTAAAAGTACTGCCTTCATGTCAAAGCAATGATACATTGCGTTCCTATCGATTCTTGTCCTAACTACGATCTACAATCCTTAGGGATGAACTTTTGATGAATCTGCCGAACGTATTGACACTCGCGCGCATTGTATTGGTCCCATTTCTTATGGTGGTGCTGCTGACTCGATTCGAAGGAGAACTGATCCTTGGTGTGGCAAAAGAAATTGTAGGCGCGGCGATTTTTGGAGTTGCAGCGTTCACGGATTGGTTGGATGGATACCTGGCGCGGAGAAGAAACCAAGTCACTCAATTAGGCCAATTGATGGACCCATTGGCGGACAAACTATTAATTACTGCCGCTTTGGTGTCGCTAGTCCAAATGGGGATGGCTTCTGCGTGGATGGTTGCGGTCATTTTGGGTCGCGAATTGGCGATTACAGTCTTACGGAGCGTGGCCTATGTTCGTGGCGTTACGATTCCTGCTTCTTCTTTGGGCAAAGTGAAGATGGGGACGCAGGTATTTGCCATCGTGCTGCTCATACTTGGCCGACAAGTGTGGTTGTTCTGGGTCGTTGGGCAGATCGCACTGTGGGTCGTATTGGTTACGGCGTTATGGTCTGCGGTCGATTACTATCGTCGCTTTAGTTATGTCGTGAGTCATCCAAACGTCACAGATTTTGAAAGCGCGAGACTGCGTGCTCAGCACGAGCAGGATCGAAAACGTGCCTAGAAAGGACAGTAGGGTTCGCTCAGGTGTTGCATGTTAAATGTTTACCGATCTTCAAGTTCTAGTTGTGTTTTTAGACTGGCAATTTGTTGAGCGGCTTCGGAGACGTATTCCGATTCTGGAAACTCGCTAACCAAGCGCTCGAACATAGGCAGTGCTTCAGTATCAAAGCCGTTAATGGTTAACGAGTCAGCCAAATAATAATAGACGACGTCGCGACGTGTATAGCCCGGGTCGTCGTCCAGTATTTCTCTGAAACGATCCATAGCTCCGAGATAATTCTTAATACGGTAGTAGAATCGACCCACTATGAAGCTCGCTTCACTCAGTCTGTCCCGAGCTTCGCGCAATTTGACTCGTGCTTCAGTGATTAATTCTGGATCAGCAGAATCCGAATAGTCTGAAATGAATTGTTCAAATTCGTAGATGGCGGCTCGTGTCTGCGTTTGCTCACGTTCAGGCCGTTTCATTTGGTTATAGAACACCATTGCAATTTTGAATTGAGCTGTTGGCGCTAGCTCGTGCGTCGGAGGGTAGAGCCGCTGAAACTCTCTGAGCTCTGTGAGTGCCGACGAGTAAGCGACCTCATTGTCTTCGCCTTCGTACGTGTCAATAATTCGAAGGCGTGCCTGATCGCGAAGTACGCTCTGTGGATAGTTGTCGCGGATGGTCTCAAAATACTCCCGTGCTCGCGTCCAATTTTCGTCGGCCATGGCCTCTTCGCCGCGTTCAAAGAGCACCGTGTCAGCAGCGTCCTCAACTGGGTTGAGTTCTAGTTCATTGCCGCCGCAACCGACAATCGTGATGGTTGTAACAATTGCGGTGCCTACGACAATCCTTCGATAGCAGGAAGTACTATCTATTATTTTCCGAAAAGTGATGTTAGCCATTGATACTCCGCGAGTATGCCGTCTCTGAGTATGACACGTGGTGCAAATCCAAGTTCCGTTTTGGCTCGAGTGGTGTCGGCGAAGGTATCGCGCATGTCCCCCCGTTGCGTTTCTTGTCGCTGGATATTGGGGGTTTTGCCGGTGCATTGCGCCATGACATCAAGAATTTCGTTCATGCTGACACGTGAACCGCCGCCTACGTTATAGACGGAACCTTCACGGCCGTGTTCGGCAGCTGAAATTGTAGCGGCAACAGCATCTTCAACGAAGGTGAAATCACGTGTTTGTTCTCCGTCACCGTACAGACACAGTGGTTCGTTCCGGAGAATTGCGCCAAGAAATCGATGAAAAGCCATGTCGGGGCGTTGTCGTGGTCCGTAAACCGTAAAGTAGCGAACAGCTACTGCTGGGACGTTGTAATTGGCATGGTAGAGCATGCACAGATGCTCCGCGGCAAGTTTGGTCACACCGTATGGTGAGAGAGGAAAGGGTCGCGCTGTTTCTAGCATTGGGATGGCGACTGCATCACCATACACCGAAGAACTTGAGGCATAAACGAACCGTTCAAGCGGGCGATCGATGCAGGCCTCCAGTAGGCATTGTGTTGCGTCAACATTTAACTCTGTGTACACGGCGAAGTCGGCCCCCCAGCTTTTTCTGACGCCGGCTTGAGCCGCGAGGTGAAAGACATGCGTTACTCCATCGAGTAAGTCGTCAAAATCTGCCTGTAACAGGGAAGCTTCGATAAACCGAAATTGATGTCGCTGGGTCAACGAAGAGAGATTCGATTCTTTAATCGATCGTGCATAGTAGTCAGTAAATGCGTCAAGGCCGACCACTTCATGTCCCGCTTCAATGAGGCGTTCTGAAAGATGGGAGCCAATAAAGCCGGCAGCTCCGGTAACGAGCGCCTTCATGCCAATAACGCCTGGAGAGTCGGCGGGACTCTTTGTGGTCGCCCTCTCGGATCAGTCGCTGCGTGAACTGTTGTTCCCGATGCAAGTAAATCGTTCGTGGTTTGTCGTGTGACTTCGTAGGAGAATGTGACTCGGGCGCGGGATTTTAACGAGCCTTCTGTCTTAATGGTTAAGGCATCGTCATAACGAGCGGGCATTCGGTACTCGCAATGCGCCTCGATAACTGGGAGCATCAGTCCGGTCTCTTCGAGCTGGCTGTAGGAACCGCCTAGTGTTCGCAGGAGTTCGCAACGACCTACCTCAAACCACACAAAGTAGTTTGCGTAATACGCAACGCCCATCTTGTCTGTTTCTGCATACCGTACACGGACCTCACACGCTGCGACAGCCACTATTCTTAATCAACTTTCCTTTGTTGGTTAGAAGCAAGTGCCCTGGCTCGAAGGCGCCGCGTCGCATCTGCTGGGTCGGGATCTCCGTAAATAGCTGAGGCTGCCACTAGAATGTCGGCACCCGCGTTGACTAGGCTTGAAGCATTTGAGTGTGTGACGCCGCCATCGACTTCAATAGGCGCGCGGTTGCCGACACTGTCTAGTAATGTTCGCACCGCTCTTACTTTTTCAATGCTAGTCGGAAGAAATGTTTGACCTGCGTACCCTGGATTAACTGACATCACGACGACATAATCGGTCTGTTCGGCGACTGCTTCTAGTGCTGATACTGGTGTGCCAGGGTTAA
>CAYFJM010000235.1:0-3571 GCA_964343415.1 uncultured Vicinamibacteraceae bacterium
ATTTGAGTCCAGGTGATGTCGTGGCTGACGTCGGATGTGGGTCAGGCTACTACGCTCGGAGAATGGCACAACGCGTGGCGCCAGGAGGCACGGTATTTTGTGAAGATATCCAGCCTGAGATGCTTCAAATCATGCGCGAACGGGTTCGTCAAGAGGGCCTTACTAATGTCGAAGGGATTCTTGGTACCCCGACAGACCCCCAACTTCCAGACGGTGAGATTGACTGGATTATTATCGCGGATGTCTATCATGAGATGTCTGATCCGGAGCCGATGTTGGCAGGGATACGACGTGCTTTGACGCCGACTGGGCGTGTCGCGCTTCTGGAGTATCGCGTAGAGGATGGAAGCGGTGACCAAATCAAGGCCGATCACGTCATGTCAGCTCGACAGGTCGTTTTTGAGTGGCAGGCGGCCGGCTTTGAGCTTGAGGCATTGCACGAGTTTTTGCCGAGTCAGCATCTTTTTTTCTTTCGGGTTGCCGGTGGTTCGAGACAAGAACGAATTCTTGGTAATTATGACTTGTTCGAGGCGCTTGATGCGCGTCTTGTTGAGATCGAGGCGCGTGGCGTAGATGATGAGAACGTTTCTCTCAGAATTCGCCGGACAGGGACCGATCCCGTTCTGATTACCTCACCGGTCGGAATGTATTTTCAAGCATCCAATGGGAAGCGTGACATGATTGCCCGGCGTGATGGTTGGGTACTTCTTGATAAGGACGGTTGGCAAGAGTGGGTCATCCGTACGGTGGGTCGTCAGCGAGACCAAGATTCGCCGACGGCGAATGATGAGTTGACGATACGTTCACCGTCGATGGCACCAGCAGCGGAAGCGGTGCTCTATCAGATACAGGTCGGTACGTATACCGTCGGGAATTCTCCAATCCTCTATCCACCTCGTACCCATGTTGTTGAGCAAGCGGCCGTTTGGATTGCTGATGCGGATGAAAGTTATCGAGATATGGAATCTGAGATTGCTGGTCCACGGGTGCCCCCGCCGTATGCAACGGCGTTTGCCTTGGTGTTTGTTGAACGGGCTGGCATTGATGTTACGACGCGTCGTGTATGGGATGAGCGTGAGACGATTTTTCGTGGATTACGAGATCAAGGGTTGAATATCTGGTATCAGTTACAAACACAGTAGACGGGACAGGGTGTGCCGGCGTTGTTTATGGAGCGACGAGGGTTTTAGTTCTGACGGTGTGGTTGTCAATCATATCGACGTCAACGGTGACCCCGAGGCCTGTTTGTGTGATCGGAACGCTCATTCTTCCGTCCGTGGTCATTTCCCA
Source organism: uncultured Vicinamibacteraceae bacterium (assembly GCA_964343415.1). Lineage (GTDB taxonomy): Bacteria > Acidobacteriota > Vicinamibacteria > Vicinamibacterales > UBA8438 > DTWD01. Next base: position 1,291 of record CAYFJM010000235.1, read on the forward strand.
TTTTGGTGTGACGGTGTCCTCGCGCCAGTAGCGTGTTGATGGACTGATATCGCTTGCTAATCTCAAGTGCGGAAGAGACGCAAGAGCGGCGGAGTACGCTCGTCCGATTCCCGTTTCGAAGTGGCTGCCACAGAACGCAGGCAGTGCATGATGTTGGCAGAGGTCATGAATGGCCTTTGCTTGTGTAAACCCTCCGACACGACCGGCTTTGACGTTTATGATGCGACCGGCATCAAGAGCGAGCATGGCCTCAGCAGTTCCTAGATGAGTTATGGATTCGTCAAGACAGAGTGAGGTGCCGATCCGATCCTGTAATTCGGCATGGTGTTGAAGGTCATCCGGGGCAAGTGGTTGTTCAAGAAGTAGTGGTTGATACGCACAGAGGTCGGCTAAATGGTCGGCGTGGTCCAATGAATATGTGCCCATGCCATCGAGCGCGAGTGGGGCTTCGGGTCCGAGCGCTTCCCGTGCCGCCCCGAGGTATTCGATGTCTGCGCCTGGTTGGATGCAGATTGTGATTTTTTGATATCCCAGAGAGAGCGCGTGGCGCGCCTGGTCGACAAGAATGTCTGGTGTTGGCTGTACGGCGAGTACGATGCCACTGAGAAAGGTTTCGTTGGTGCCGCCAAGTAATTTCGCGAGGCTGCGCCCTTCCCGAATAGACCAGAGAGCCCACGTTCCCATTTCAATGGCAGCTTTCGCCGCCCGATGACCACTGATTCCCCGGTTCAGTAGGCCATCCACTTCGGCTGGGTGAACAAGACTGGTTCCCAGGATTCTCGGGCCGAGCCAGTTGTTTATGGCAAGCCATGCGGTATCAATCGTTTCCGGTGAATGTATTGGTCGGTCGTCGACGGAGCACTCACTCCAGATAGTGACCCCGTTAGTATCGGTCAACGCCATTAAGAGCACCCTGCGCTCTTCGATTGGGAAAAGGGACCATTCTGCAGGGTTTTGCACGCCTAGTTTGATTTCTCGAAGCGTGATTTGTGCTAGGCGAAGGCTCATTGCTGTTCTCATGGTAGCGCCTCGGTAGAATTAGTCCATGAGAGTTCGACCATTTGCCGTTATCGCTCTTTTTGCATCGGTGGTTCTTGGAGCCCAGGAAGACTCAAGCCCTGCTGATGAACGGGACTTACCACTTGACCCGGAACGAACATTTTCACTGGATACTGATGAGGGTACCTGGATTTCTGTTGATGTCAGTCCAGATGGGGACACAGTGGTGTTTGACCTTTTGGGAGACCTGTACACGTTGCCCTTGATTGGTGGAGAGGCGGTACCACTGACGGACGGTATGCCATATGACAATCAACCGCGATACAGCCCTGACGGGACCGAAGTGGTTTTTGTGTCGGACCGCGATGGGTCTGAAAACTTGTGGTTGATTGACATTGCCTCGAAAGAGACACGTCAGCTGACAAATGGTTCGACGAAAAGTTACGAGTCTCCTGAATGGTTGCCCGACGGAAACTATGTAGTGGCGGCGACGGCGGAGAACATGGCGGTGCGTGGTGATGCTCGGAATCCGAAACTCTGGATGTGGCATGTTGATGGTGGGACAGGTGTACAGATTATCAAGGAGCCAGGATCTCGTCGCATTACGGGACCGACACCCACACCGGATGGACGACACATATGGTTCGCGCAGCGGACCAACCTGTGGCAATACAACGCGATTCTTCCGCAGTATCAGCTTGCTGTCTATGACCGTGAGACAGGTGAGCAATACACGCGAAGTTCACGTTATGGGTCGGCGTTTCGACCCACCGTCTCACCGGATGGAGACTGGCTTGTGTACGGCACGCGACACGAAGAACACACAGGTCTTCGTCTGAGGGAACTGGCAACAGGGGAGGAGCGTTGGCTGGCGTATCCTGTCACACGTGATGACCAGGAATCGGTGGCAAGTAGTGACGTCTTGCCGGGCATGTCGTTTACGCCAGATTCGGCGGAAGTTGTAGTGTCGTACGGCGGCAAGATCTGGCGTGTTCCCATTGCGGAAGGGAGTGACCCCATTGCGGTACCTTTTCGGGTTCAAACGGAACTCCAGATTGGCCCAGAACTGGCCTTTAAGTACCCCGTGTCCAATGAACGGCGGTTTACGGTTCGCCAAATTCGTGATGCGGTTCCATCGCCAGACGGCAGCCAGGTAGCCTTTGCCGCGCTCGATCGGCTCTATGTCGTGTCGCTTCCGGATGGTGAGCCACGGCGTCTGACATCACTGGAGCTGATTGAAGCGCAACCGACTTGGTCGCCGGATGGAGAGTGGGTGGCATTT
>CAYFJM010000236.1:0-3565 GCA_964343415.1 uncultured Vicinamibacteraceae bacterium
CACCTGGCGGGACACTCCGGGCGGATTTTCAAAATGCGGTGCGGCAGGCGATTATCGATTAATGCGACAGAAAGATCCGGCCGACGGCGACAAGATTAATCGACGACATTTTCTTGCGGCAATGGCGTCTGGCGTAACGATCGCGGCAAGTCCCATGCGGGCTGTCTCGACCGTTCAGCCTGGACGCGCGTCTGACGTTGTCGTCATAGGCGCGGGTACTTTTGGCATGTGGACCGCGCTGTATCTGCAGCGATTGGGTGCAAACGTGACAGTCGTTGATTTGTATGGCGCAGGAAATTCACGACAAACATCGGGCGGCGAAACTCGGGGTGTCAGGACATCATATGGAGATCGCCCGCACGGGCGCCAATGGACTGAATGGGCGAGGCGAGCGATTTTGCGCTGGAAGCAGTGGGACGAAGAGGGGAAGGAAAGGCTGTTACCTCGGCTGTTTTTTCAGACGGGCGACCTTATACTTCGTGACGGGCCAAATGCATATATTGCAGCCACACGTTCGAATTGGGACGCACTGAATGTTCCATACGAAGTACTAACCTCGGACGAGTTGACGACTCGCTGGCCATGGATCCGCTATAACGATCTCCGGTACGCACTCTATGAACCGGACGCGGGTGTGGTCCGTGCTCGGCGTGCAATTGAGTCAGTGGCGCGCATGTTTGTGGCGAACGGAGGACGTATTCAAATTGGACATGTGGTGTTGGGAGACAGACAGGGCCGACGACTTGAGAATATTCGGTTAGATTCTGGCGATAAATTGTCGGCTGGTAGTTTTGTGTTTGCGTGCGGGCCATGGTTTCCAAAAGTATTTCCGAGACTGATGGCGAGACGCCTAAGAATTTCCATGGGCCATGTTTTTTATTTCTCAGTTCCTGCTGGGGACCGACGTTTTATTTACCCTTACATGCCAAGTTATGGTGTTCCAGGTTGCACGGGATGGCCGGCATTACCCTTGGATCATCGCGGCTTTCGCGTTCGAATCGGCGGACGACCTCCTGAAGATCCTGATCGCTCAGACCGTTGGGTCCCACCTGAATATCATGAACGACCCCGCGAGATTCTACAAAGGTATTTCCCTGATCTAGCGAATGCGATGATTAATGAGACGAGGGCCTGCCATTACGAGAGTAGTGTCGATCAAAACTTTATAATCGACACCTACCCTGAACTGGAAAACGTCTGGCTGGCCGGGGGTGGTTCCGCTGAAGGATTTAAGTTCGGGCCGGTGCTTGGGGAATACATAGCGAATCGTGTGATCGGTGATGACCGTGAGCCTGAGTTAGCTGATGAGTTCCGACTTAAATCTGAACAATTTGACGGCTAGTCTTTAGCCATTTTCGAGTACTTGTTTTCCTGCCTTGATGGCAGGGACTGTTTTGCCGGTCAAAGTTTTTCTGTATGCTGCGGCGTGCTGAATATACAGAAGTGGGTGATTGGCTGTGGTGCGGTGCTTTTTGGCATTGGGGCGGTGGCGGGGTGTGCCGGTGGTGACTCTACGACACCGACAACACCCACATCAGTAGAACCGACAACTCTGACGGGGACAGGAACCACCAACAACTCCGGCATGACGGTCAATGGCATATCACTGTCAGAACTCCCGGCAACGCAGACGATGACCATGCTGCCATTCGATACATCCGGTGTCACACTCATCAGTCCGTACAAGCCCTCTCATACGGGGATCGACATCAACACCATCACCGGTGGCCGTTTTTTGAGCCCGGCAAGCGGCGTTGTGACGTTGGTGCAATTAAACACAGGTCAAGGCCGCCCGGGAACGAATTACCGTGTACGTATTCATCACACAAGTACCGGAATCAATTCCTTGTATCACTTTGAGGTCGATGGTGCCATTTCTGATCAGATGCAACAAGCCAACATTCTCGTAGACCTTGGCGACCAGGTGACGGCTGGGCAACATATCGGCAATCTGATGTCTCAGGGACCACACGCCCACGTGCACTATGACATGCTGGACGCTGGAGGGCGTGCGACTGTTCGATGCCCTATCGTGTATTTCGCATCAGACGTGGCTGAAACTTGGGAGAACCTGTACGACCAGAAGATTAAAGAGCGCGATGATGCACGCATTGCAGAGAATCGTGGCGCTGTGCCATCTTTGCCTAACCTCTGCAATGATGTTGAACTTCCGAGTCTGCGATTCGTAACTGCACCGATGATCTTGAGACTCAGAAATCACAAGTTGTTTTAGCGCCGACCGGCAGCGGGACCCTGCGGACAGCGATGGCCCACTGGAGTCAAGAATCGAGGACTGATGACGGTGAAAAGTAACGCGGATCACAGCGATATTGTGTTTAATGGAGTTGATGCTCAGGCTTCTACGGTGGAGCGAAGCGTATTTGACGGGTGTAGCTTCGTTGACTGTAATTTTTCACGTGTTCGCCTCGCAGAGTGCCGATTTAGAGACTGTGAATTTAGAAATTCAAACTTTAGCTCTGTTGCTTGGGGCGACTCAAGAGTTCTTGGGATAAGTTTTCTCGATTGTAAAGTCACCGGCGTTAATTGGACTACGCTGGATTGGAGCGCGTTGCGTCTCGGTTTCCCAATAAGCTTTGCATCGTGTGATATTTCATTTTCGGTCTTCAATTCATTAGCGCTGAAAGGATTAACTTTACGGGATTGCAAAGCTCACGCTGTAGATTTCTCTGATTGTGACCTGGAAGGCGCAGAACTTTGCCGAACGGACTTTAAAGGCGCTAGATTTAGCGCATGTCGGCTCAATAGCTGCGACTTTCGTGGCGCTACCGACTACTTTATCGATCCGTTAGAAAGCTCAATAAACAATGCAAGGTTCAGCACGCCAGAAGTGCTAGGGTTACTTCGTAGTTTTAATATTGAAATTGAGTAGCGGTGTACAAATAGCGATCGCGGGTCTCGCGGTCGGCGGTTTTCGTCAATGTTTAAAGGGAAATGGTAGCGGGGCCAGGATTTGAACCTGGGACCTTTGGGTTATGAGCCCAACGAGCTACCGGACTGCTCCACCCCGCGTCACCGTTCTGAACTCTAGATGTTAACAGGCGGTCTTCTGGATGGTCAACGCGCCCGTTGCGACGGTCGCGTGAGGATTTCAGCGTGTCGGGAGTTCTGGACCGTCGTGCAGGAGGATCAGTAACTCACCCTCTCGCATAAGTCCGAGACTATCGCGAGCGGCATCTTCGATTGCTTTTGGATCGGTTCGAAGTGCGTTTGCACGTTCTCTTAGCGCGTTATTTTCTTGTTGAATTCGTTGAATTTCGGTCTCGAGCGCCACGGCTGTTCGTTTTGCTGCACGAGTGGCAAGGAGGCCGCGATCACCGACGATGGCATTGGCAAGCAGTGCAGTCGATACAAAAATTAGTAGAAACACAAGGGCGCGCCGCGATGCAGGTGCATTTTGATCCGAGTTTCTGTCGGTCTTTTTTTTTTGCGCATTCAGTGCTGGCATAACGAATCGTTGGGTATATTTGTTGACAGACTGTGTTTCGGACGAAGCCGAGGGAATAAATAGTGGGAAACGAGATTACGAGGTCTCGACAATGACAAA
>CAYFJM010000237.1:0-3554 GCA_964343415.1 uncultured Vicinamibacteraceae bacterium
TCAATTACTGAACTCACCGCAATAACCGCCGTGGCACAGGACAGGGCAACTCGCTTCCGAGCCAAATTCGATCGCATGTACGGAATCATCGGAACCGTCAATGGCCACAAGGCACCGGCTCTTGGACGAACACAGCGTGTCATCGTCGAAACCGTACATGAGGGACAAAGTTCATCAGATTCCGGTGTGACAATAAGGTCAGACCAATAACACACTGGCCAATAGTCACGGACTGTACAAACAGACGGAATCCCTTCGAGATTTGCTGCCGCAACACTCGGTGGACCAGTTAACCGATGCTGCGCATGTACGATATCTATTTTGTTCTCGCGAATGACCTGGCTGAGATATTTCGTTAGTCTCCGATACAACAGTTCATTCTTAAAATAATTTCTCGCATACGGTACCGACGGTGACCAGTGAGGAAACAGTCTGGGTGCAAAGTCTTTATAAGACTCTGTCACTTCCTCGGAATGGTCAACTAATGGCCTGATAATCTCAACATGGTGCGATCGACTCCGCAATCCTTTTGCGAGCTCGTATGTGCTCCACCCACTTCCACCACATACAGGTGGAAATGCATCCGTCGTGATGAGTATGCGCATTTAGGCGTCCGAAACTCCACAATACCGACGCACACGGTTTATGGCCTCTGAGAGCTGCTCGCAATGAGCACGCCAGCCGAAATGTTCAACCACCCGTGACCTTGCTGACTGCCCAAGCCGAATCCGTTCTTGCTGATCTGATAGTCGACCAAGAGCCCTAATCAAACCTTTCGGGTCGTCTGCCTCATAAAGTAGACCTTCTCGTTCATGACGAACCAAAGACCGTAGGCGCGAAATATCCGGTGCCACAACAGGAAGTCCCGCAGCCATATATTCGAAAATCTTTAGCGGTGACCAATAAAATCCAAGGGAAAGCGGTGCATGAGCATCAACATCAAATGGTGCAACGCCAATATCTGCCGCAGCTAAGCACGCCGGCATAGCGTCGTGGGGTATCTGCCCTAAACATTGAACACCATCCGTCTTCAATGCCGCCTGTCGCACACGGGACAATTCAGGCCCACTCCCTACGAACACGGCTTTGAATTGATGCAAGCCCCGCTCACGTAAATATCGAACAGCTTCGACTAGTCGAACAGCCCCATGCCAGGACCTAAACGCCCCCGCAAAAACCGCGACCGTATCCGATGGTGTTCGATCAAATGGAACGTCGCCAACAGCATCAGGGACAAAACGAGTAGTATCTGCGCCCCACTCCAATTCAAGAATGCGGTCACGTGGCACCCACGGAGGAACAATTTCTCGACGCGGCGTTACAATTAAATCCACTCGACGACATTGCCAATCTCTCCAACGTCGCATCGGCTCGATCAGCAACGCACGATCGACCATGCGCTTACGCGAACCCGGATAATCCACAATGGGCGCATTGACTTCCAGGACAGATACGGCGTTAACTCGCCGTGCCGCCTGCACTCCTTCACCCCCAAAATTGTAGTAGCGCTCTATTACAACATCAGGTTGAAACTGTTCAGCAACTGCTGTGACTCGTGATGTCTGTAACCATCGCAGTTGGCGCAATCCCAAGGGAGGACTCATTGCGGTCCACGCTGCACCGTCGCCAGGGAATAAACCATCGCCAGGAGACACGAGAACCTTAACGTCATGCCCCAGTTCGACAAGTTCACGCGCGACACAAGCCACATGAACAGAACCACCTACATGCCCTGGAACCTGCTGGTCCGTAGCAACATAGAGTATCTTCACGTTGCATCATCCTGCTGAGTGCCGTCAACCTGTGTTTGCTTCGCTAATACAGCAAAGAATGGCCCTGACTGCAATCGTCCAAACAACATCATGTCAAGCATCATGAATTTGGTCACAACCTGTAAACCTCTATAGAGCCATCCCGTTTCATCAATCGTGGATTTTGCGTCAAGTCTTGCAGCACGCAATGCTTCCTCATCAGTCAGGTTTGAAGACGATGCCCGGAACCGACGGCGCGCCATCCATCGCTCAACAACTCGCATGAAAATATTCTCAACTAGACCACCAACTAGAGGCGTGTAATAACGAATACGAGCAACACGAAACCCCGCTTCGGACACTACTTGTCGAAAATCAACATGATCAGCCAAAGCATTAAGGTGATCAGATTTTCTAAGTCGTTCCTGCCGAAGGTCAATCCATCCGAAAGTTTCAAAAGCCCTCGCAATCCGATTAATCAAACGTAGCCCAACCGCAATGCGAGCATTCTTTCTTACATGACTGTAGATAAAGAACTTGCCATCGTTGCCCAGCACACGATGTGCTTCCATTAGCATGGCGCGAACACCGTCACGAGATAAGTGCTCGACCACATCAAAAGAAATCGCCTTCGTAAACGCACCGTCAGCGACTGGCAATCGCCGAAGATCACCCACTACTAAATCGATCTGTTTACTCGCTTCCTCTGAAAAATACGGACTCGCGTCAATCCCGAGCAGGTCTGCTCCGGAATCGCGATTCCAGTAAAGCGCCCGGCCACTTCCGCAACCAAGATCAACAACCCGGTCAGACGGCATGAAAGGGAGTAACCGCCGAAGCATCCGGTGCCTCACTCCAGCCGTCAACAGAGGAGGTGACACTCTCTCATGCCGACCATCCGCATGGAGCGACTTGTCTAGATATTTCGTTTGCTCTTCAAACGCTATCGCAGGACGTAAATCGACGAAACGACCATCAACAATTGGATACTGACGATTGCACCGATCACAGGTGAACTGATGTTCAAACTGCGTAAGTCCGTTCTGACACTCTGGGCATTGAATAAGACTGATCAGATAGTCTGAAATCATCCTGAATTCACCACCGTCTGGAACAATTCTTCTAATCTTTCAGCACGCCGCACCCACGAATACTTCGACACTACCTCAGAAGCGCGGCGAGTGATCCGAGTAGCAAGCGCTTTATCGCCAAGCAATCGTTGCAAAGCTTCAGCCAGTTTGCCAGCATTGCCAGGCGGCACAAGAAGCGCCGTTTGTTCGTCTTCCACAACCTCACGAACCGGTGGAAGGTCAGAAATAATCACAGGCCGCCCAGACGCCATGTATTCAAAAAGCTTCAATGGTGAGGTATACCTCGAAGAAGGTGTGTCTACTGTCGGAACCACACAAACTGTAGCCGTACGAACGAGCTGGTCTACCTCTGCCCTAGGAACTAACCCGGCAAACGTGACGCGGTCATCAATCCCAAGCGTATGAGCCAGGGTTTTAAGTCGTGCTTCATCCCGATCTCCAGGAAGTCCGCCAACGAGTAAACCGTGCAACCCCGGAACCAGTGCTAAAGCCTCAAGAAAAACGTCAACCCCTTTCCATTTATAGAAGTGTCCAGCGTACACGGCAACCGGCAGTCCGCTTCCTGTCCTGGATTCCAAACTCGAAACGCTCCCTATGTGCGTAGCATTTCCCAATGTCACTACTCGCTCACGAGTACCAAATCGTCCCGTCAATTCATCAACCAGTACCTGAGTTGTCGCGACATACCCATCAGCACGTTGCCACACGCGTC
>CAYFJM010000238.1:0-3544 GCA_964343415.1 uncultured Vicinamibacteraceae bacterium
GATTCAACATCGGTCGCTGTCGCTACAGCGCCCGCCAGTGGTGCTGGTGGCTCAGCTGCCCCAATATCGCCAGGTAGCGCAAAAAGCGCCCCAATGACAGCCACAATCAATGGCAACCGCACGGCCCGTGGCAACTCACACACCTGTCGACAGTTCCTCATCCACATAACCTCGTGACACCCAAAAACACTTGGTTTTAAAGACCGGTCGGAATCCCCAGGGACTCACCAGAGTGAACCCCAGTCGATTCTAGCCGATTTACATACCTTTCTACGCCCCTTATCGGGTGTTGTCAACGGCGACCTGAAGCGGTAGCATCCGTTATCAGATTGGACACAAATATAGCGAGGTCCGGATTAGGTAAGGAATCACGACTATGGATTTAAAAAAAGCCTGTGTTTTCGGCTCGGTCGTTGCCTCAACTGTTGGATGGATTGGTGCAGGAGTCTCACTGGAAGCCTCCCCTAATGACCTTATAGAAGCAACAAAATCTGCTGATCTTGCCAGCGTAAACGCATTACTCGCTGACGACGTTGACCCACAGAGTAGTAGCGCAGATGGAACAACCGCGCTCCACTGGGCAACACGAGTGGACGCCGACGACGTTGTGAAGGCACTACTAAGAGCGGGCGCGTCCGCAAGCAGTGCAAATCGTTATGGCATTACGCCAATCGCACTCGCCGCTGAAAACGGCAACGCCTCAATTGTTCAGCAGTTGCTGTCAGCGGGTGCCGACCCGAACACAGCAACACCAGAAGGTGAAACGGTCCTTATGGTCGCTGCACGTACCGGACGGCGTGAGGTTATCGACCAGTTACTTGAGGCCGGTGCGATGGTTGATGCCACAGAGAGTTGGCGAGGCCAAACAGCATTGATGTGGGCAGCATCGGAAAACAACGCCGACGCTATTTCGCAACTACTTACCGCAGGTGCTGATATCGAAGCCCGTTCTGCGGGAGGCCTGACGCCATTAATGTTCGCCGTTCGCGAAGGGCAAATCGATGCGACCCACGCATTAATCGCGGGGGGCGCTGATGTTAATGCCGGAATTAACAATGACACTGCCAGTACCGGTTCGTACGAACCAGCTTCCAGTGGCCATACATCACCGTTAGTACTTGCGATCGTGAACGCCCATTTTGAACTCGGTGAAGCGCTGCTGGAAGCCGGGGCCGACCCAAATATTCCCGACCAGCGAGGTTCAGGGCTTCATGCGCTCGCATGGGTTCGTCGACCTGGTTCAGGCCGTCCACCCATACCGACTGGCAACATGGACAGTTTAGACCTTGCCCGGTCCCTGCTTGAGCGCGGCGCTGAACCAAACCGTCAAATTATCTGGAACGAAATTCCATTTGAAGTAGACCTCGGCATTGTAAAACCACCACCGAACATTTCCGTAGGTCGGAACTTTATTAGTTTCGTTGGTGCCACACCATTTTACCTAGCAGCCAAACATGCCGATGTTGAATACATGCAGTTATTGGTAGAGCACGGAGCGGATGCTCTCACACCGACCGACCAAGGTGTAACTCCGCTGATGGCAGCTGCTGGCGTCGGGTTCTGGGATGGAGAAAGCCCTGGCCCGTTAAACGGCACGCCTGACTCAGTCAGACTTGAAGCCGTAAAACTGGCGATAGAGCTTGGAAATGATTTGCACGCAGTAGCCAACTTCGGTGACACACTCATTGAAGGAGATGGCGTAGAACTACTCCTACGCCACCCGCTGAACTTGCTTGAACTCGACGCCCAGCGGGACCGCGGTGATATGCGGTGGAATGGATCTACCGCTCTGCACGGTGCAGCAATGATGGGATCAAACCTGATCGTGCAGTATCTGCTTGACCAGGGAGCGGACATCAACGCGCGGAATACCCTGGGTTGGACACCGCTCATGATCGCTGAAGGCGTTTTTGTAGCAAATACGGAAAAGGCCTGGCCAGAAACGGTCGCCCTCCTTCGTGACCTCGGTGGAGAAACGGTAGAACGATGACAAAACTAATGATGACTAAAACAATAGTAAGACTCTCACTGGCGTCAGGTATAGCGGCGTTGGTTCTCTGGTTGATACCCGCGGTGGTAGAAGTCGGTGCCGCGACGGACAATACTGGTGTTATTCGGGGCACCGTCAGCAGTAGCAACGGCCCAGAAGCCGGCGTCTGGGTGATTGCTGAAACCGATGATCTTGAAACGGTCTATCGCAAGATTGTGGTTACCGACGACAATGGCCAGTATGTGCTCCCAGAACTTCCGACAGCAACGTATGACCTGTGGGTCCGCGGTTACGGATTGGTCGATTCGGCGCCTGTGACAGGCAGCCCTGACCAAACAGTTGATCTGAGCGCCGTTGTGGCCGCAACGCCACAAGAAGCTGCGGCCGTCTACCCGGCGAATTACTGGCTGTCGATTATCGACCTTCCAGGCGCGCATGAATTCCCAGGGACTGGCCCTGACGGCAATGGCATTGATCCACAGATGAAAACCCAGGCCGAATGGATTAACAACCTGAAAGGCTGTCAGCGATGCCATCAGGTCGGTAATGAGCGTACGAGAGAAATTCCTGACATAGAAAACTTCGATTCCGCACGCGCCGCGTGGGATGATCGGGTACAACGCGGTCAGCGCGGTTCTTTGATGAACAGCTTCATGACCCGATTCGGCCGAGAGCGCGGTCTTGACATGGTATCTGACTGGACCGATCGGATCGCCACTGGCGAAGTTCCAGAAACACCGCCACGCCCTGCAGGCATAGAACGAAATGTTGTCATCACGATGTGGAACTGGGGAGACAATGTCGCCTTTGTCCACGACGAAATCGCAACGGATAAACGGAATCCCCGAGTTAATGCCAACGGGCCGATTTACGGGGTCGATATCGGAAACGATTATCTTTTAGTCACCGACACCGCGGAACACCATTCCACCATGATCAAAATCCCACTCCGACAGGACCGTTCCGAAGTTCCGTCTATGTTTGCGACTGACAACTTTAAGCCGTGGCGTGACTTTGGAGAAGAAGCCGTCTGGAACGACCCGGCCAATCCTCACAACCCGATGTTGGATGCAACCGGGCGTGTTTGGCTGACTACTCGAGTTCGTCACCCGGACAACCCTGATTGGTGCCGAGAAGGATCGGACAATAAATATTCAAAATACTTCCCACTAAGCCGCGCGGGTCGGCATACAGGTTATTTTGACCCAGAAGCAGAGAAATTCGTTCTGATTGATACCTGCTTCGGAACCCATCACCTTCAGTTTGCCGAAGACGAGAACGATACGCTGTACTTCAGCGGTGACAGACAAGTGATCGGATGGCTGGATACGAAAGTCTACGATGAGACCGGAGATGAACGTTACTCCCAAGGCTGGTGTCCAACAGTCCTCGATACAAATGGTGACGGAAAGATCACTAAACCATGGAATGAACCACCGGCAAGGGGTAGCAATGAAGCACCAAACTACGATGCCAATCTCGACACTCGTGTAAATATTGGTGCCTACGGGGTCATTGCCAGTCCTCTCGATAATGCGGCTTGGATCGTTTCTG
>CAYFJM010000239.1:0-3538 GCA_964343415.1 uncultured Vicinamibacteraceae bacterium
CAGTACCCGTAGGAGTTCAGATGGATGCCTTGCTCCGTCAGCTTGGGTGCCTCCTTGTCGTCCATGAGGTAGAGCGTGGGAGCAAGTTCGGTGATGGTAAGCGGTTGCGAGTCGATAGACTCGCTCGCTGGTTGATTTTCCAATAATTCTTGGGGGGGCGTGGATTCAGTTGCGCTCGTTGGGTCAGTGAGCGTAGTGGTAGCGGCGGACGTTGGCACAAACAACGCGCAGGGGACCGTAGCTGCAGGAGGCAGGCTTTGGGATTGAGCGGATAGTGCCTGTTCGTGGCTAACGAAACCGATGATGCCGACTATAAGCAGTGCACGAGCAAGGAATTGTGATTGTTTTGTTTTGGATTGCTCCAAACCGAGATACCTCCTATATGGTTGGTTTTACGTAAGCGTGGTGACCGTTGTGCTGATTACATACCGATGCAGAGCATGAAGTTCTCATTGGTGTATACAACTATCGCACGTTCAGCCCATGATCGAGTTCTACAATGGTTGCACCAAGGCCTTGTCCGACACGCGCGCTATATCTTGCGTCGGAGATAGCGACCCGATAGCCGTACTCAGTATGCTCGATCGCAAAGACGGGAAATCGTGTCCAGGTGGCAAATCCTGAGATGTGCGGAGCTCGAAGCGCGGCCTGTGTGATCGCATTGTCGGGACCTCGTTCGATTGCGCGATTGCTAATGCGGATGGGCTCCGCACGGAGCCAGTCGAGTTCAAGAAAGTGATAATGCTCGGCGTCGGCTACGACAATGTTTCGCCGGAATGGATTGCCAGGCGCGGGACTTGCCATGATTTCAGTCGGTGAATCATGCCGTTCTTGTAGCCAGTTGGCGACTTGTGCTTCGGCCAATTGGGAGACTGCAATCATGACAATAATGTAGGTTACAACGGCGGACAGGCATACTGTGGCGAGTCGCGGGATATGGAGTTGCCAGTGCCCGGTAGTTCGCAACCAGACAATACCAACGATCCCGGCGCACCAGACAAATCGTGTTGCGGCCGGTGCTCCTTCAAACCCTGTAATCAGGGATGTTGTGGTGAGACCAAGAATCACCCAGCCGACAATGCTTAAGTGCGTCGAGGTATGAGCTAACACGACAGTTGTTGCTGTGAGCAGCCAAATCCAAGGATCTACTACAAAAAGCGCGTCCCCATAGAACCAGGTCCCATCAAACGGCATCAAAAAGCGCATGCCATACGTATTGAGCCAATCGAGCACAGGGTGTGTCAGTACTGCGATCAATGCGAGAATAAAAAGTGGTTTCGTTTGAGCAGCGGACTCGTGTCCTCGTAGTTTGGCGACGATTCGATCGGCGACAACGACTAGCGCTGTCAACAAAATGGGTAGAACAATTAAAGCAAGAATGCCATGTGTCCAACCGCGTCGGAAGCCAAGAGACAGGTCGCGCTCAATCAGCATTGTGACGGCATCGATATCTGGAGCATTGACACCGAGTAAAAGCATAGGTGTAGACCGTGCCGACCATGTCTTTAAACGGGTTTCAGCGAGCGTGGCGCCGACCAAGGTATGTGCAAGCGGATCCATATAGGACCACTAGAATACTCAAGTCCCAGGTCAGAATAGAGATGCGATACCTGAGCGAAGTAGCTCCAAGCTGAAGGCATCAACGAGGAAATGGGCTGTTAAGATGAGATCTTCGAAAAGAAAACACGAAATGTTCATCTTCAATTACCAGTAATTCCATGACCGTTACGTCTATTTTTCACTTGGTCGCACTGTTGGTCACGCTGGCGGCCGGACTTGGATACATCAACCATCGTTGCCTCAGATTGCCACACACGATTGGTCTTCTTGTAAGTGCCCTTGCGATTTCGGCCATGGTGTTGTGTGCGGACTTACTGCTGCCATCGCTCGGTTTGCGAGATGTTGCACGTGCAACCCTTGTCCAGCTTGAGTTCGAAGATACCTTGATGAATGCTTTCCTAAGTTTTCTGCTGTTTGCCGGAGCTCTTCACGTGGATCTCGATGCTCTGGTTTCGCGTCGCTGGGTCATTGGGAGTTTAGCTACTGCCGGCATCGTTATTTCGACCGTCGTTGTTGCTGGTGTGATGTATTTCGTTTTTGATCTCAGCGGAGTTGCGATGTCATTCTCGCACTGTCTTGTTTTTGGTGCGTTGATTTCACCAACAGATCCCGTTGCGGTGATGGGAATTCTGAAGAAAGTGGAAGTTCCCGAAACGCTACGAGCAAAAATTGCCGGCGAGAGTCTTTTCAATGACGGGGTTGGCGTGGTTCTTGTAACCGTCTTGGTCGCGGTGGCGGCCGGTGGTGAAGAGGCCGTAACGTTCAGCGGTGTTGCCGGTCTTTTGATTCTTGAGGTGGTTGGTGGAGTCGCTCTCGGGTTGGGTATGGGGTATGTGGCGTACCGAGCGATGAAGGGGATGGATGAACATAGCTTGGAAGTAATCATCACCCTTGCGCTGGTAATGGGGACGTATGCTCTTGCGTCACGATTACACATGTCAGGGCCATTGGCCGTTGTGATTGCCGGCTTATTTATTGGTAATCATGGCAAGCGGTTTGCAATGACTGAGGCAACACGTCAGCACATCGATACCTTTTGGGCGGTACTTGATGAAGTTCTGAATTCTCTGCTCTTTCTTGTGATCGGGTTTGAAGTTATTTCCATTAGTGTCACCGGTGGCGGGTTTGGAGCCGTCTTGTTCGCGATACCCGTTGTGTTGGTGGCTCGATTTTTGGCGGTATCGGTACCAATAACCGTGTTGAGTGTTCGTGAAAATTTTACGCGTGGTGCAACGTCAGTATTGACCTGGGGTGGTCTTCGCGGGGGGATTTCCGTTGCGTTGGCGCTAGGGCTTCCACCAAGTCCTGAAAAACCAATTATCCTGGCTGCGACCTATGGCGTTGTTGTGTTTTCGATTGTTATCCAAGGATTAACCGTTGAGCGGGTTGTGCGTGCGTGTGTTCGCTAGTCTTGATACTCCATGCGGTGGCAAACATGGTGCTTAAGCCGTGTACGTTGAAACTACTGCCTTCCTGAGGGAAATGACACCACGCTTTCATTTCCGTTAGTTCCAACGGCAGCGACACCAAACAAATAGTTATCGATGACCATGTTTTCCATCGTGAATTCTGTCACGGAGCCAACAAAGCGAGAGTGTGACCACTGCGGCTCTATAGTGTCACGCCAATAGATCTTGTAACCAGCAAGGTTGTCTGCGGTGACTGGATCCCATGAGAGCGTTGTGGATGGTTGAACTGCACCAGCAATAGTGACGTTGATTGGTGGTGCAGGTGCCCACGCCAGTGATGCCAGAGTTGCGACATTAACCCCTGTTAGCTTGGCGGCATACTGAAAATTTACTCCCTCAATGACGTCGCCGTACGCAATACCATTCTCGACACGCACATCTTGGTGTTGGCGTCGATAATTTTCATGGGTTTCCATGATACGCACCGCGGGAAATCCGGCATCATTGAAAGGGCGGTGATGTCCTCCACGCCCGAAGCGGTCCAGCCGATAGATCATGGTTGCGTCGAG
>CAYFJM010000240.1:0-3461 GCA_964343415.1 uncultured Vicinamibacteraceae bacterium
CATTGCCAACAATGACGCCTGTTGGATATTCAATTGATCGATCCGACCAGCTGACACCTCGGAGACAGACCAATCGGAAGAAGCAACGATCTCAGAATAGAAACGCTCCCTCGCATTAGCCGTCAATAATTTCGAATCGCGGACCCCCGTCAGTTTGACACCAGCGTCAAGCACGACAGCTGCTGCGCATACAGGACCTGCTAGGCAACCACGGCCGACCTCATCCACACCGGCAATTCGCCGGTACCCTTTGCCCTGCAAAGATTTTTCTAGATTGAATCGAGCGTATTGTTTTTTCGCCATGTGATATGCGCGAGGCAATGACGAAAACCACGTGAAGTAATTACGCCTTAGACTCGACGCCGTCTTTCGCGAAGTCTCGCTGCTTTACCACGAAGTTTACGCAGAAAATACAACTTCGCGCGCCGGACCCTCGCCGAACGAATCACTTCAATTTTATCGATCATCGGCGAATGCAAAGGAAACACACGCTCCACTCCCTGGCCAAACGCAACCTTCCTGACAGTGAACGTCGCCCTGACTCCCCCGCGATGCTGTCCGATCACTAACCCTTCAAAAACCTGTACACGCTCCTTTTCACCTTCCTTAACTTTCACATGCACTCTAACAGTATCGCCAGGTCGCATACTTGGTCGGTCAGTGAGTTGAGCACTTTCAATTTCTTGTATCGCTGTCGCGTTCATCCATCAACTCCGAATTAACTTATCTCTGACTGTAACGCCTTAAGAATAACCTTTTCTTCCGCATCAAGTTCTTCCACGTCCAGTTTCTCGACTAAATCAGGGCGCTTCTCTAACGTTCTCTTTATCGCTTCTTGCTTACGCCATTGTCTAATTTGGGCATGATTCCCGGACAATAGCACCTTCGGAACAGTATGCAACCCCAATGATTCTGGGCGCGTATAGTGAGGATAATCAAGCAAATGGCGTACAAATGAGTCTCCCGTCACGGAACTTTCATCACCGACCACGCCCGGAATCTTCCTCGCTATTGCATCAACCGCGACGCAAGCAGGCAACTCTCCACCACTAAGAACGTAGTCACCTATTGACAATTCTTCCGTTGCTAGGTGTGTACGCACGCGTTCGTCTACTCCCTCGTAACGACCACACAAAAGCACAATGTGACGGAGAGCGCTCATACGCTCGACCATCGCCTGCGACAATTGACGACCCTGTGGTGACAAAAGGATTACTGATGCCGGAACACCCCTCTCTCTTTCAATATGAGCAACGGCCTTCATGAAAGGTTCAGCCTTCAGCACCATACCAGGTCCGCCACCGTAGGGGGTATCGTCGACCGTTCTATGCACGTCATCCGTAAATGTGCGTAAATCATGTACCGCGATATCCAGCAGGCCTGAACGCGCTGCTCTTCCGACGACGCCTACTCCTACAATTTCCTCGACCAGTGCCGGGAAGATCGTGACGACATCAAACTTCAATTACGCCAACCCCTCTCGAGTGGTCTTACTTCTCATTCAACTCCAACAACCCGACTGGCGGATTGATGCAAATACGTCGCGAGTCAACATCTATCGACACGCACACCGCATCAACGAAAGGAACATCACAAACCCTATCTTTCTTAACAACAATCAGCCGCCGCAACGCAGTCGGGCCCTCTACTTTCGTGACGACTCCTACTGACTTACCTGCCCTAGTAACGACTTCGCACCCAATAAGGTCATGGTGATAGTACGTCCCGATCGGAAGCTGACTCAAAGTTGATTCAGGTATGCGTAATTCACGATCTCGAAGTTCATCTGCATCAGTAATGCTATGAACGTTCTCAAAACCAATTACAGGGCGACCACCTTGAAAACGCGCCTGCGTAATTCGTAGTTCGGTTATGGCTGTTCCGTTCTTCGTATAAACCAGCTCTCCAATGCAAAACCGAGACTCAGGAAAATCTGTCAATGGGTTTACAACGACTTGTCCCCGACGACCATGCGGCCTTGCAACGGTCCCTATACTGACCATACTTTGCCAGTCGCCAAGGCTGGTCAACCCGATTCACCCCTGAGTAGTAAAGCATTGTTAGCCATCGCGCTCGTCGTCAAAATCAACAGTGACTAGCTGTCCTTCACATTCAGCTGCGATCTCTGCTATCACACGAACCGCGTTCGCCGTACGGCCTTGTCGGCCGATCATCTTGCCCAAATCACCAGGACCAGTAGCCACTGAAACGCTAACCCCGTCCCGACTGTCACGCTCGACAACATCAACCGATTCGGCGTCATCGACCAATTCTCTGGCTATTACTTCAACAACATCTCGAGCTGTGGTCACGAATCTACTGCCTCCAAAGACTCAGCCTGTTTTGCCTCAGGAAGGTCACCAACTGGCTGTCTTGCCAATAAACTCCTTACCGTATCACTTAGTTGAGCACCCCGGTCCACCCAGTGCTGAATTCGTTCTCGCTCTACTCGTAGTGATTCAGGTTTCGTCTTAGGGTCGTAATGTCCGACAACCTCTAAAGCGCGCCCATCGCTTGCGGAGTGTGAATCAATTACGACCATCCTATAAAACGGACTCTTCTTGGCACCATGCCGCCGCATTCTAATTGTGACCATTGTTCTCCCTTACACGTCTGATTCTAAATCGTTCTCAAGATTGCTCTACTCTATCTCTGCCCTCTCGCAAGAGACCGTAATGACTCAATCGCCCGCGGTGTAAATCGCCCACGTTTTCCTTTACGTTTGCCTCGCCCTCCGACCGAAACTGCCTTCAGCATCTTTTTCATCTCGGCGTACTGCTTCATCACACGATTGACCTCTGGCACGTTTGTGCCGCTCCCGCGCGCGACACGCAAACGTCGACTTCCGTTTATTATGCTCGGTTTCTGTCTCTCCCGGGGAGTCATTGAGTCAATAATCGCAACAACTCTGCCCAACTGACTCTTGTCAACGGAATTAGCGGGTGCCGAAAGACCCCCCAAACCAGGAATCATACTCATAACCTGATCGAGTGGCCCCATTCGGCCCACCGCCTTCACCTGATGTCTGAGATCCTCCAATGTAAAATCGTTTCGACGTAATCGTCCAACCATTTCAGTGGCTTCGTCTGGCTCAATAGCTTGCTCTGCTCGTTCAACCAGGCTCAAGACATCACCCATTCCCAGCATGCGAGAAACGAGCCGCTCAGCTCGAAACAACTCTAGGTCCTCAAGTCGCTCACCGGTCGCAGCGAAAACCACAGGTACACCAACCACAGAAACTACAGATAACGCGGCACCACCTCGGGCATCACCATCTGTTTTACTCATAACGATACCGGTTAGACCCAATTGCGCGTGGAACTCCCCAGCACTCCTAACGGCATCCTGCCCGGTCATTGCATCCGCGACAAAAAACACATCTGTCGGATCGACTGCTGACCGAAGTCCATTCAACTCACCCATTAGTTCATCATCAATATGCAATCGACCGGCGGTATCAA
>CAYFJM010000241.1:0-3441 GCA_964343415.1 uncultured Vicinamibacteraceae bacterium
TCCGTTTTGTGGCCAGGAGTCGATACTCATAGGGTGCGACCGTTCGTTGCTCGTTGTCCCGTTCGAGAATGACGACCGCTTCGTCGCCACCGAACGTGGTACTAAAGACGGTCTGGCCTTTATAGACATAGCCGGCATCACTAGCTTCCTGCATCTCGCGTTGCATCGTGGACGTTCTGGTGGTGGCCAGCAGGCGATAGTCGTATTGTGATTTGCGATCTGCCACAGAACGTTTCATGACAACGACCACCTCGTTACCCCCAAACGAGGTTTCGCCGCCCATGACTCCGGCAAACATGTAACCCTGCTCGGCGGCCTCCTGCATTTCTGTTTCCATCGTCGATGTTCGATTTGTCGCGAGCAGTAGATAGTCATGCTCCTTGGTCTCCTGAGCAAATGACGGACTGAGCGATGCGTGAAGCAATATAAAAAGCGCCGCGATTAGGGTTGGCGGAGTTTTTGAATACGGTGGCATGTCCTATTCCTCGTTGCCAATGGTTAAGCCGTGCCAGTGTCGTTGTCGCGGCGAGTCATCGTGTTATCGACACTGAGAATGCCCGACCCTTTTGCGGCGAAGTAGAGAAAAATAAAACAGTAGAGGATTGACCGTTCTCCGTCATTTTCGAGTGGCCAGAATGCGCGTGGCTGGTGGGCATAAAAATACGCAACGGCCATTTGTCCACGCGAAATAAAGGCGGCCCATGTCGTCTTGAGTCCGAGGCAGATTAACGCGCCAGCGATCAATTCAATCACGCCAGCCACACCAAGTAGAGAGAAGAGTGCGACCGGTTCGTCTCGCGAGATCACTCCAAATAATTTTTCGACACCATGAAGCGAGAAGAGAAAGCCGACGACTATTCGTGTTGTTGCGTAAATGGTTGCGGATTGTGCCCTAAGTACGTCCATCAGTCCTCCTACGGGAGCGCGGGTGTGGTTGCGGGTGGTTGTCGTTGATGCGTGCCTTGTTCATAGGCATAGCCGAACTTGAGTAGTGTCGCTTCTGTGAACGGACGTCCAAGGAACTCAAGACCAACCGGGAGATCGTCCGTGGTGAAGCCAGCTGGCACGGTCAGTGCCGGGAATCCGATCACGGGACTCAGGTATCGATTGTTGCCGACGGCGTACCCGTCCTCGGTTTCCGGGTTGGTGAGCACGTCTGACGAAATCACCGTTGGTTGGTGATCGAAAGTAGCATAGACAAGCGCGTCAAGCCGATGATCGGCCATGGTTGTCAGCACACTCTGTCGTAACCGTTCCCGCGCGTGAAGAATTTCGAGGTAGCCGCTGTCAGTGGTCCTTTTACCAATTAGGGTCATGAGTCCCTTGGCACGCCACGGTGTCACCTTGCCTGATAAAAGAATTTCTTGAAGTGTAGTGGCGGGTGGGTGTTCGTGTTCTGCGAGATAGGCGTCCGTCGCCTCTTCGGTTTCGTAACTGTTACCGGAATAGGTTTGTTCGATCGAATCGAGATGCGCGAGAGCAATCGGGTCGATCAAGACGGCACCGAGGTCTTGAAGGTCACGAAACGCCTGGTCGATGACCGTGCGTACTTTCTGGTAGTCAGGAGCCGTGGTGTCTGTGTTGGGATCCATTGGTGTGCGAATGATTCCGAGACGAGCGCCCTGAAGACCGTTGCGACTAAGCGGGGCGGTGTAGGACTCGGGTACGTGGTCCACTGCGTAGGCAGTGAGGGAGTCGTTTGCGTCGTAGCCGGCCAGCACTTCTAGAAGTATCGCGGCGTCGGTGACCGTACGGGTGATGGGGCCAAGCGTGTCACTGGATGGATTCGCAGGCATCATGCCGTGACGACTAACAAGCGGTACTGTTGGTCGGAGTCCGACGAGGCTGTGCACGGCTGCAGGGCCACGAATGGATCCTCCGGTGTCTTCGCCAATTCCGACCATGCCGAAATTTGCGGCTATGCCGGCACCCGTACCGCCGGAGGATCCGCTGGGGTTTCGAGTCGGGTCATAGGCATTCCGGATCACGCCAAATCCTGAACCCACGTAGCGTGAGGCGAATTCACCCATCGTTGTTTTTGCCAGGATCAATGCGCCAGCTGCTCGCATTCGGGTCACAATCGTCGCATCGCGGTTGGTTTCAAAATTTTCAAATACAGCGGAGCCGAAGGTGGTCGGTAAGTCTCGAGTTTCGACCTGATCTTTGAGTAAGACGGGTACGCAATGCAACGGTCCGAGAAGACCAGAACGACTGAACTGCGCATCAAGTGCGTCGGCTTCTTGCAAGGCATTGGGATTCACAATTTCGATACTGTTGAGGTTCGGGCCTATAACGTCATATGCGCGTATCCGTTCAAGATATCGAGTAGTTAACTCGCGACAGGTGAGTTGGTCTGCGTCAAAGGCCTGGTGCACCTCCGCGATGGTCGCTTCGAGTAGTTCAAATTGCTGCGCTTGGGGCGTCGATGCGGCGCACACGAAGACCGCGAGGGCCATAATGAATAATCTGCGTGTGCGCTGAACGATAGTCATAGCTCAAGAGTGTGTCGCGTTGAGATTGTGCCACCTTTTTCTGGTGAGAGGGAATGAAATGTGGGTGAATTAGGAAGGGACCTTGTCACATTGGCGAACGATTTGTCGCTGCGTCCTGTGGTCAGTGATTTTCTTCTGACGCCGTATACTTCTACTTTTATGAATAACACGTAAGCAAGCCTTACGATTTCGAATACGTGGCAATTATTGCGAGGTGACTTATGGAAAAGCGAGAAATTAATCCAACGGAATGGTTGTTAGCCTTTAATCTGAATCAGGGTATCGAAGTGACGGGTGGACAACGGGTGCTCTATCTGTCCGGGCAGACCGCCAACGCTGCGGACGGGTCACCGATGCACGCGGGAGATCTTGTCGCTCAATTCCGAATGGCCTGGGAAAATGTGAAGGACGCGTTGGCGGCGGCCGATATGGACGCCACGAACGTCGTGCGATTGAATATGTACACCACGGACGTCGATGCGTTTATGGCCGTCGCGGAGGAACTCGTTCCGATTTTTGCGGAAGATGGATGTAAGCCAGTGAGTACGCTCCTCGGCGTGTCGAAGTTGTTTGAGCCTGAAATCATGGTCGAACTTGAAGCCACTGCCGTGGCCTGATGAGGACGTGAGTACGCCGTATTCGAGCAGCGAGAAAATGGTCGTATCACTGTAGAAGTCGGTGACTGCACAGCCGGCTATCCACGGAGTAGGACCTGCCAGATCCAGTTGACGGAGGTGTGTGTCATGACGGATGCAAACAGACCGCCATACCGAAACGCTAGGCCGTAACCGATACCGGCGATACTCGCGAGGACGCAATATATGATTTTTTCGTCGAACTCTGACCGGTTATTCCAGTGCATTAATCCGAATGCAAGTGATGCGAGTATCAAGCCGAGCCAGCGGCGGCCTGACCAGCGCTCGCACCAGGTTTGAAGAAGACCGCGGAA
>CAYFJM010000242.1:0-3383 GCA_964343415.1 uncultured Vicinamibacteraceae bacterium
AAGAAAAGTGGTGAGCCGCCAGGGACTCGAACCCCGAACCCGCTGATTAAGAGTCAGCTGCTCTGCCAGTTGAGCTAGCGGCCCACACGAGGGAAAGGTTGGCGCGCCTGGCAGGATTCGAACCTGCGGCCTCCTGCTCCGGAGGCAGGCGCTCTATCCAGCTGAGCTACAGGCGCCAAACGGTTGGCGCGCCCGGAGGGATTTGAACCCCCGACCTACGGGTTCGAAGCCCGGCGCTCTATCCAGCTGAGCTACAGGCGCGCGAGCGGGAATCTTACCATGCAAGTCTGAGCGTTCTGTAGGTCAAAGACGGTACCCGTTTCTAGTTTCCTGAACTCTTCCTTAGTTGTGAGGACCTCATGCGGACGCGTCGCATTGGAATTCTTCATCGACTAAAACACAGTTGGAGACAAGGGATAGTTGGAGCCACTACTGTGATAGGTCAAAGGCCGCCATTTCTCTAGTATTCCGGACGAAAAGTAGACCATCTGAGAGCGCCGGCACGTTCCATGTTTTTCCTTCAATCGCCCTGAATCCAGCAACTTCCTCATGCCCGTCTGGGGTCGCGCGCACGAGGACGAGGTCTCCATCTTCAGTGAGCACCACCAGGTGGTCGTCGGCCGCAAGCAATTGACCGTAGCCATACCGCCCGCCCTTCCACATCAATTCTCCGGTTTCGGCGTCCATACACGCCAAAATTGATTCGTCGAGTCCGTAGATATAGCCATCAATGAGGACCGAACTGCTGAATTTATTTTTCATACGGTTGGTTTCCCACACCGTGGATGCTGAGAACTGCCCGTCTTCTCGCGTGAGTTCGATTAGGGCGGCCCCTTTTCCGTAGCCTGCTGAGAGAAAGAGTCGTGTTGGGCTCACAAGAAGCGGTTGCGAAATATTTGGCACCATGTTGATCTGCCAGGGGTAATCCCACAGTAATGTCCCATCCTCAGGGGTGAGACCAGCGAGTCGTTCGTCGGTTACCACGAGGACCTGACGTACGCCACCAAGCGTTACAAGCATCGGCGACGTGTATGCCGTTCCGTCATCGAGAACATGCCAGACAATGTCGCCACTCCGATGGTTATAGGCGGCGACGGACCAACCATTCGGACCACCAGGGAGCACAATCACGAGGTCATCCACAATGAGTGGTGATGCGGACATCGCCCATTCAAGATTTGGTGCGTTCGCGTCTTCGAGCATGTTGCGTTCCCAGATGACCGAACCCGTCTGGGCATCGAGACAAATAAATTTGCCTGTTGCTCCGACGACATAGAGTCGACCGTCGTGCCAAGTGGGGGTCGCGCGTGGGCCTGGCCCACCTAACAGTTCCTGGAAATGCGCCGGCCATACATGTATCCAGAGCTCGATGCCGGTGTGGATATCGTAGGCGGAGACCACTTCGTTATTGCGACGTTGTTCAATCGTGTACGCAAGTCCATCGGCCACGACAAAGGAGGCATATCCGCCACCGACTGGTTGCGTCCATAACGGGTCAAGACCGGTTCCTGGCCAATTCGTCAGGATAGGTGTGGCCGTATATTGGCCATCCCGATTCGGTCCCCTGAAGTCAGTCCACACTGGGACGGTCGCGACAGATTGGTGACGGGGAGTCGTCTCGACCGTGGCACCAGGTACGGTTGTTGTTGGTGCGACCGATTGTTCTAAGCGGTCGGCTTCAAGGTCTGCGTAGTGTTCGTCTGGGTCGCCGAAGACGAAGCTGGGACGAGACGCGCCATTGAATTCGAGGCGCATATCGAACACGCCGACCAAGAAAAGTACGACAATGCCAGCCGCGAGTACGAGACGGCCAACCCAGCGAGCGATCGTGACTAGAATGCGTTTCATTAGACTGTCTCTGGTGTTGCCTTGACCCGTTCCTGCAAGCACGTAAAGAATCGATCCATCATCATTTTTGAGACGCTGCCGAGTAGCCGTTGTCCGACTCGTGCGATAGTACCGCCTACTTGCGCGGTACCGACGACAGTTACTGCGGTGCCGGTGCCGTCGTGAACGTCTTCCAGCGAAACGGTTGCTGACCCTTTCACAAAACCTGGTTTACCCTTGCCTTCAACGACAAGCGTGTAACCCTTGGGTTCGTCTTTGTCGGTCATTTCAACCGTGCCTTCATACTTCCCGGTAATTGCGGCAATACCAAGCGTAATCTTGGTGGTATAACGGTCAGGCCCTATTTGCTCCATTGACTCGCACCCAGGAAGGCAGCTGCCAATTATCGCAGGGTCAATCAGAAGCGCCCACACTTGATCTTTTGGCGCGTCGAAGGAGTAAGTCGCTGACACATCCATACTTACTAAGGATACTTGGTTGACACCATATATGTAGATTGAGTCGTAGATGTGTAACGTGGTCGGTGCCGTGGAAGTTGGTTGAGATGCTGTGCCAATTCCTCCAGGCTGACCATGTTGTGTACCGGTAAGAAGTCGTCGACCCATGGCAAGGCTGCTTGCATGCCACGCGTGAGCGGAACGTAATCAGGAGAGCCGAGCAACGGGTTTAGCCAGACAAGTCGATGACATGAACGTTGCAAGCGCGCCATTTCTCGTCGAAGGTGTTCGGGTGTGCCGCGGTCCCAGCCATCCGAAATGAGTAATACGACCGGACCATGGCCCCGAACGCGTCGAGCCCAGTCGGTATTGAACATGCGTAACGCATTACCGATTTGGGTTCCACCGCCGAAGTCGCTGATTGTTTGTGGGAGAGTGGGCACCACGTCGTCGACGGAGTGACCCGTCAATTGGTGTGTAATCCGAGTAAGGCGTGTGGCGAAGAGAAATGCTTCGACGCGCCCTGTACGTCCTCCGCTAGTCAGGGTATGAATAAAGTGAAGTAGCATGCGGCTATAGCGTTCCATTGACCCGCTGACGTCACAGAGAAGGATGAGCGGACGTCGCTGTGTCTTTCGTCGTTTGGATGGTAAGTGAAAGAGTTCACCGCCGTATCGCATGTTGCGACGAATGACGTGCCGCAGGTCAAGGACAGGTCCCGACCCTGGCGTCCACCGTTTTGATTGACGATCGCCGAGTTGCCAATCAAGGGTGGCCATCATCTGCTGCGCAAGCGCAATTTCTTCCTCAGTGAAATGTTCGAAGTCTTTTGCCCAAAGTCCTTCGCGCTGACTGTAGGAAAGTGTGGCCATTCGTTCAACCTGAAAGGTGCGCGAATGAGGTGACGGGTCGCTGTTCTCCGATGTCGAACGTTCTGATTCATATTGTGGGTTTCCAGACCGACGGGTTTCACCCATCGCGCGTAGATCGGTTTCGGTCCAGTCGCTGTGTGGCGGGCGCCAGAAGACGCGAAAGGCGTCGTCGAAGAGTGCTAGATCTTGCACGCGATGCACCAGGAGGGTCCGAAGTGTATGGTAG
>CAYFJM010000243.1:0-3376 GCA_964343415.1 uncultured Vicinamibacteraceae bacterium
CAAGTTGAGCATGGCACCACCTCGCGGTATCTGAATCACGTGTCATGGGTGACGTCTGTTATTCCTGCCGTAGCAGAGACACGGCCGGAGGTCGCGTTTACCAGACTTTTTGGTGGTGAGGGGCAACAGTTTTGTTTAATCAAGAACAAGGGGACAGTCGGGAGTGTTCTCGATCAATTAATCGAGCCAATGCGACGGCTGAGAGAAACGATTGGCGCCGGGGACCGCAGGACGTTGTCGATGTATTTGGAGCAGGTTCGTACGGTTGAACATCGGATTCAGAAAGAAATACACGCCGTGAGTAAGAACCCAGGCGCTCAGGACTATGACCGACCGGTTGATGCTCCACTTAAGTATCGCGATCATGTTGATTTGATGTTCGATTTGCAGTTGCTTGCATTACGCGCAGATATTACTCGGGTGGTGTCGTTTCAATTGGCGCGTGAGTTGAGTCAACGCGTCTATAGGGAGGTTGGTGTCACTGAACCGCATCATGAGGTCTCTCACCATGGCGGAGATCGAAGCAAGCGGAGAGCCTTACGCTTAATCAATCGGCATCATGTGGAATTATTTAGCGAACATCTACGGAAACTTGCCTCGGTAAGTGAAGGAGATGGAACGCTGTTGGACCATACAACGTACATGTACGGCAGTGGGATGGGTGATCCACACCGTCACGACCATAGTCAACTACCGCTTGTGTTGGTCGGTGGCCGACGGAAGAGAGATCGTGCTATTCAATATCTTCAATTTGAAGACTGGATGCCGTTGTCGTCCGTTCATTCGTCACTTTTAGCTGGTATTGGGATTGAGGCTGATACGGGTTTTGCGGGAGAAACTTTTATTGAACCTATTGTCGATTTGCACCAGCGACGGTGGGGACAGTTGTGACAACAGTGTCTGGTCTGGGCCTGGTGTCCGGCAAAGGACAGGGTTGTGTTAGGAGGTCGGTGATGCGTGTAGGCGCGATCGTAGCGGTGTTAATACTTGGATCGTCATCGGTTGGGGCTCAGTCCAGTCGTATTCCCGGTGAGCTAGGCGACATTGTCGTGACACCCATTGTGCACGCAAGTGTGCAGATTGAATATGACGGGACCGTGGTGCATGTAGACCCGTGGAGTGCTGGTGATTTATCGCAGGCGAGGCCAGCTGATTTGATTTTGGTCACTGATGATCCTGGGCATCATCTTGATCCGGTGGCGATAGAGCAGTTGAGAAAAGATCGGGCACCGGTCGTACTCACCGCAACCGCTCATGAAAGGTATACCGATGGCATTGTGTTAGCTAATGGTGAACGGGGCACGTTCGCTGGAATCGAAGTAGAGGCAGTTGCGGCGTATGACATGACGCCGGGCCAACCCTGGCATCCAAAGGGCGAGGCTAACGGGTATGTTGTGACATTGGGTGGAAAGCGCTTGTTCTTTTCGGGTGTGGGTGAGTGCGTACCTGAGATCCAAGCTTTATCGAATATTGATGTTGCGTTTATGCCGATGAATTTACCAGTTGATCGGATGCGACCACGGCCAGTCGCTGAATGTGTCAAGACCTTTAGTCCTGACATCGTGTTTTTGTACCACTATGACAATGGGTACGCCGGGTGGTTACAGAACCCAGATCGATCTCAACCGAACAGCGACACGCAAGATACGCTTCGGGCATTCGAAGAGGCGCTGGAAGGGCAAAGTATTGAATTCCGTGATGGCAATTGGTACCCGCCGATTACCGGTCAGTAGATGGTGTCTTAGAAACGGAAGATTGTTGGGGGCATGATGCGTAATACAAATCGATGTTTCGGCCAGTTCGTGATTATGTGTGGAGTTATGGGGTTTGGTTGCATAGCGCCGCCAGAGGACACGGAAGAGGCAGTCTCGCAGGCAAACGTCACTGCATTTGAAGGCGCAAGGGTGATTGTGGGAGATGGGAGTGGACCGATAGAAGATGCCGTGTTTTTGGTTGAGGAGGATCAGTTTCGTGGCGTAGGTCGTCGAGGTGAAATCGAGATACCAGTTGGGGCGGCCCGAGTTGACCTGACTGGACGTACGGTGATGCCTGCGTTGATTGATACGCACACTCATCTAAGTCGCACACGTCCTGAATTGGAGGAAGACCTTCGCCGCCGGGCGTATTACGGTGTTGCGGCTGCGATGAGCTTGGGGCAGGACGATGGTGGCGTGCCGTTTGAAATTCGTAATGAGACGATCCCTGGTGCCGCACGCTTCTTGACTGTCGGCAGAGGGATCACACGGCCTGAGCCCGGTCGATCGGAAATTCCTTATTGGGTTTCGACAGAAGACGAAGCTCGTCAAGCGGTTCAGGAACTTGCGGCAGATAACATTGAGCTAGTCAAAATCTGGGTCGATGATCGCAGTGGGCAATATGACAAGTTGACGCCTGAGTTGTACGGCGCGGTTATCGACGAGGCGCATACGCGTGGCATGAGAGTAACCGCACATATTTTTTCGCTGGAGGATGCGAAAGGCTTACTTCGAGCGGGCATTGATGCGTTTGCACATGGCATTCGTGATCAGGATGTGGATGATGAGGTGGTTGCTCTGTTTAAGGAGCGACCGAGGGTTGTGTTGGTTCCGAATCTTCCAGGTCGTGGTGTCGCGGAGGATCTCAGTTGGATTGGAGATACTGTGGGAGTTGGTGAGCTCGCAGAATTACAAGCGCGGTATGTGGACCGACCAGCGGCGCAAGAATCGTTTTCGATTCAGGCGAGAAACCTGGATCGTTTGCACCGCGAAGGGGTCACCATCGCATTTGGGACGGACGGAAACTCAAGTTGGGGACCCCACCTCGAGCTTTCGGATATGGTGGCTACGGGAATGACGCCTCACGAGGTGATCGTTGCGGCCACCAGTAATTCGGCAGAGTTTTTAGGACTATCTCAACTTGGTTCAATAGCTATCGGTAAAGATGCAGATTTCGTGATTCTGGATGGGAATCCCTTGGATGACATACGAAATACGCGCCAGATTGCGTCTGTCTACATTCGTGGCGAAGAAGTTGATCGAACAGGTCTCAGTAACCGCTGGCTCAATTCGGCGGTTGGTGAGTAGCGAGTCGTCACTATTGATCAGCCGTTTCAGCCAAAACATCTCGGAGTTTTTGGCGCGCGGTTCCTGGGATGCTCAAGTGAACGTTCGCGCCTAGCTCTTCAAGAAGTGCAGCGGTTTCAGGCCACGTTTGGAACTGGAAAGACTGCTTAGCTCCCTCTGCAATGCGATAGGGGGTGCGCCCGCGGAAATCTCTGGCGTCAATCTCGGCTCCCTGTGCCACCAGTTGCTCGATAATTTCGTTGTTGCCACGGAAGGCGGCGCCATGAAGAGCCGTGAAGTCTGCTTCATTGACAGCATTCACGTTTGCGCCCTGT
>CAYFJM010000244.1:0-3376 GCA_964343415.1 uncultured Vicinamibacteraceae bacterium
TGGCGAGGCGATAATTATGGGGCGACGCCCTTGGGAGTATCGCGTTCGACGCCGATTTACGTTGATGGGTTGCTCTATACGGTTGCTGGGGAACGACGAACCGTAATCGCAATCGATCCAGCTACAGGGGAAACCGTATGGACGTACCGGGAACCCCACACCACCCGAGTGAATCGGGGTATGCGGAATGGCTACGGCAAGGGTGTGGCCTATGCCGAGGTCGATGGTCGGGGCGTCATTTACGTCATCACGCCTGCATTTTTTTTGCATGCACTGGATGCCAAAACGGGACGACCTCTCGAGAACTGGGGGCGGTCAATACAGTTGCCTGGATTCTCTCAGACTGGTGTTGTCGATTTGTTGCCGGACTTAATTTCGGATTGGGGACCTTGGCAAAGTTGGGATGGTGTGTATGACGCGGATTTTGGGATTCCTAGAGAACTTGGACACATCACAAGTTCTTCGCCTCCGATCGTGGTGAATGGTGTTGTCGTCGTCGGAAACTCAGCCGAGCAGGGCTATAACCAGACGCGAATTGAAAACGTGCCAGGCGACATCATGGGTTATGACGCTCGCACTGGTGAACATCTGTGGAAGTTTCATGTTATTCCACGGCCGGGAGAGTTCGGGCATGATACCTGGGAGAACGATGCGTGGGAGTGGACCGGCGATGTCTCCTCGTGGGCACCGATGTCGGCCGATCCTGCACGTGGTCTGGTGTTTGTTCCCACGAATCCTCCGACGCTCGATTTTTATGGTGGATTTCGACCGGGGGATGGCTTATTTGGCACCAGTGTGATCGCGCTTGATGTCCAGACCGGTGAGCGGAAGTGGCATTTCCAGACTGTGCACCATGACATCTGGAATTTTGACAATCCGACGGCGCCTGTGGTCATGAATGTGAGGGTTGATGGACGGCCACGTGAGATTGTGGTGCAAACGACGAAACAGGGTTGGGCGTTTACTTTCGACCGCGAGACAGGCGAACCGATATGGCCAATCGAAGAGCGACCAGTTCCGCAGTCAGAAGTACCAGGCGAACAGTTGTCTCCAACGCAGCCATTCCCCACAAAACCAGCGCCATTTGAGATGCAGGGATTGACAGAAGATGATCTCATCGATTTTACGCGTGAGTTGCGTGCTGAGGCGCTGCAGATTGTGGAGAACTATCGTTTGGGTCCGATCTTTAATCCACCAATTCAACGTGGGCATACGTCTGGCCTGCGGTCGTTCGTCAGTTGTCCCAGTGGTGCGTCGAATATCTTTGGACCCACATCAGCCGATCCTGAAACAGGGGTTCTTTATGTATCGACGCTACGAGGGTGTCGCTCAGAAAACATTGTTCCGGGGGCAGCGATTGATGAGCCCGAAAATATTAAGACGACCGGGCGGACGATTGCCGAGTTTGCGGTTCTCAACCGAGGTGATTTTCGGGGACCGCAGGGATTGCCGATCTTCAAGCCGCCGTATAGTCGAATCGTCGCGATTGATATGAATACTGGTGAGCATCTGTGGGAGACGCCGAACGGTGATACGCCGGACCGAATTCAGAATCATCCGGCCCTTGAGCAGGTGGAGATATCGAATACCGGCCGGACCTCACATCCGATCACCATGGTGACCAAGACGCTTGTGATTACGGCCGAGGGTACCGGTGGGACGCCTCGGTTGCATGCCTTGGATAAGTTGTCGGGAGTTCGTGTCGGGACAGTATCACTTCCGGCCTCTGGACAGTACGGCATGATGGGCTATCAGCATGCGGGTCAGCAGTACATTGTGGTTCAGGTTGCGGGGCGCAATATGCTTGGGTCGTTAGTGGCACTACGCTTACCGAAGGAGAACTGATGATGGAAATCGCACGTTGTCTTTGTCGAATGTTTGCGACGGTCGTGTTGGTTCAACTTTTTGCGGGCAATGTGGTGATTGGGCAGTCGAGCGATGAGGCGTGGGAGCCGATAGATGAAGAACGTCTCCTGAATCCAGAAGATGGTGATTGGATGAACTATCGCCGTACGTATGATGTGACCGGATTCAGTCCGCTTGACCAAATTAATCGAGGCAATGTCGATGAGTTACGTCTTGTGTGGGCCCACTCCATGGGCGATGGGAGTCGTTGGGTTCCGACGCCGGTTGTGTCGAATGGACTTATGTTCGTTGCTGAGAGTGACCGGGTTACTGCGTTTGAGGTGGAGACCGGGGATGTGGCGTGGGTTCACCAGCGAAGTTATCCGGATGACATCCAAAAGTCACAGGCACTTGGACGGTCACGCGGTGTCTCCGTCTACCGTGACCGTGTGTATTGGGCCACAGCGGATACCTCCTTGGTTGTCATCGATCAACGAACTGGCGAGACGCAGTGGGAAGTTAGTACTGGGGACTATAGTGAAGGCCTGGGGCACGCACACCCTGCATTAATCGCTGATGGGAAAGTGGTGCTCGGTTTTGCCGGTGGTGACAAGACTGCACGTGGTCTCGTCGTGGCGCATGACGTTGAGACTGGCGATCATCTCTGGACGACTTATACGGTACCGGCACCAGGCGACCCGGAGTACGACACATGGGGAGAACGAGAAGTTCCGCCGTTGGGCGGACTTACGTGGGGCACTATCAGTTACGATCCGGAGCTCGGACTTATTTACCTTGGAACGGGCCAGCCGACTCCATGGGCGTCAACACTTCGCGGTCCAGGGGATGCGCTTTACACGAACGCGATTTTGGCGCTCGATATAGATACCGGGGAAATTGAATGGCATTTTCAGGTCGTTCCGGCTGATAACTGGGACCTCGATGCCACGCACGAGAGCATGTTGGTTGATATTGAAATGGGCGGTCGTGTTTATAAGGCGCTAATTGAGACTAGTAAAATTGGATGGGGGATTGTTCTCGATCGTGAGACCGGTCAATTTTTGCGCGCCTTCAGGACCGGTTACGACAACATCATTACGGGGTGGACCGATTCCGGAAGTCCCATTTATAACCCGGCACAGATTCCAACAATGGATGATGTGGATTCCGGGAAGGTCTTCGAGGTTTGTCCTCACTACCATGGCACTCGAAATTTAAATGCGCCGAGTTATAGCCCAGAAACCGGCTTGTATTATCTCGGGATTAACAACAGTTGCATGGATGTGACCTACATCTCTGAAGAATTTCAACCCGGTCGTATCTATCGAGGAATTGGCACACGAACCAAGCAGGTGCCAGGCTACGATTACATTGGAGAATTCGTGGCGTTCGATCCTGTTAGTGGGCGGCGTGTCTGGGAGTATCGGACGCCAGGTGGTGTGGCGGTAACCGCGTCCGCGCTTGCTACGGCAGGTGACATCGTCTTCGGAGGCACGGCTGACCGGCGATTGTTTGCGCTGGATAGCGAATC
>CAYFJM010000245.1:0-3366 GCA_964343415.1 uncultured Vicinamibacteraceae bacterium
AATACTCAGACTTCGGTGCCGATGGCGCGGTTGACCTCAGTACGACACTCGGCCGAGCCGTTGACCGATCTCGCTTCACGCACTCACAACCGTTAGCCATTGCTGGAAATACGGTAATCGTCGGGAGCATCGTGCAAGATACAAACCTCCAATATCGCGAAGCTGACCCAGGACACGTGCGTGGGTTCGACACGCGAACAGGTGAGATGAAGTGGATCTTTCACACGATTCCGCAAGGCGACGAATTTGGGGCGGACAGCTGGCACAACGAGTCGTGGCGATATAGCGGCCACTCGAACGTCTGGGGCACCATGGCGGTCGATGAAGAACTTGGCTACGTGTACCTCCCGACCGGCACACCGACCAACGATTGGTACGGTGGCATGCGTCCCGGCAACAACCTCTTTGCCGAAAGACTGATTTGCGTCGACGCAGAAACCGGTGAACGGATTTGGCATTTCCAAGCTGTGCATCATGGTCTCTGGGACTACGATTTTCCGACCGCCGGCAACCTGCTTGACATCACAGTAGACGGCCGCCCTATCAAAGCCATCGCCCAATCGAGTAAACAAGCCTTCACCTACGTTTTTAACCGCGTCACCGGTGAACCTGTATGGCCCATCGAAGAACGACCGGTTCCCCAAGGGGATGTGCCTGGCGAATGGTATTCACCAACGCAGCCCTTTCCAACCAAACCAGCCGCGTTCGATCTACAAGGCATTACTATTGACGACCTGATTGATTTCACTCCGGAGTTACGAGAAGAAGCAATCCGGATTGCCGGTCGGGCTCAGCTCGGTCCCATCTTTACGCCGCCGCCAGTTCGCGGCGACGGAAGACCGATTATTCAATCTCCAGGGCCAGGGGGTGGCATCAATTGGCCTGGGACAGCTGTCGACCCGGAAACCGGTCAACTCTTCGTTCCCTCGCAGACTCGTTTGCGCGCAGTCGAACTCATTGAATACCCCCCGCCGGCGACCGTTGGGTATTTCACGGACCCCTGGGCCAGTCCTGTCCCTGGCCCCAGAGGACTGCCGCTCGTTAAGCCTCCGTATAAACGCGTCACGGCCATCGATCTCAATACCGGTGACCACAGTTGGATGCAGCCCCACGGTGACGGCCCACGAAATCATCCAGCCATCAAACACCTCAATCTTCCAGCGCTTGGCGGACACGGTGGCATGCATGGTGGAGGACCGCTTGTCACGAAGACCCTACTCGTCGTCAATTCCGGGGGCCGCTATGTTGAAGACCAAATCGCATCAGCCAGCACGATCACGGCCTACCATAAAGACAACGGCGAGTATCTGGGGTCGATCACGCTACCAGCCATTCCCTACGGTAATCCGATCACGTATCTTCACGAAGGCAAACAGTACATCGCCGTCGCAGTCGGGAGCGGTAATAGTGACGAGGTCAAACCAGAACTCATCGCTCTGGCGCTACCCTGATCAAAAAAAAGCGGGCCTACACCAAACAGATGTAGGCCCGCGCCAATTCCAACCCCAGTAGTCAATCGTGGCTACGGTCGAAGTTCACGACCTTGTCTTTCCAGTCGCCGAGCACCGGCGAGAATGCCATGCATCCCGATATTTCCTTCGTGGCAGGCATACTCGAATAGATTCTGGTCTGTTCGACGAAGCGGCATCATCACCGAATAGTCCCGCTCGTAAACCGTGGGGTCTGTCACCGTATATTCATAGGCCACAGTGTCGGGGTCAATACGGGTCAGGCGCTCGACGAGGTGCATATTGGTCGACGTCAGTCCGCTGCTCCCGCCAGCAAATTGATCAGTCTCAATGACTAGCGTTTCGCCTTCCCAGTGTGCCCTCGATACGCCGCTTTTCTGATCGAACGGAACGTCAGGGTCCTTATCAATGGGAATAACCCTGGCGTTGTGGACCATCTCATTGAGAATGGTGACGTAGCCCGGAGACTGAAAGATCATCACATTGTTGTTATACGCACTCGACCGCATCGGTGGCCCTGCGTTGAACCCCATTGTGCAACGGTCGCCGGAACTACGATTCTCGTAGGAGTCGTATCGATGCTCCTCAACATACGCGCGACGCGCCACGTCTCGTCTCTGCTGTGCCTCGGTACGCGCCGGCAACCGACCACTCGGAGGGTCAACAATCAGGGACGTCCGTTTATCCGATGTGAGCTCGATCCCTCGTTCGTACCAGAACTCGTTGTAAGACAGAACACCACCTTCTGCACGCGGTGCATATCCACCTGAGCCTTTTTCTGGGTCAAAAAGGTCTCGATTCTGACGGATACGCTCGGACGCCTCAAACTGGGCCGCCGTCTCCTGATCGAGTGTCTCCAGGTCCGCGAACTGCTCTGGACGCTGAAACGGTGTAATTGTCCGGAATGTGAACAATCCTGACACGTCAGGCTGTCCATCCGGCGTCCGCATCGGCATCCCACTGCCAGACGACTGCGCGGAAGCATCGGATGGAACCAACGACACCACCATCAACAAAACCAACGACGCTATTACACTGTGTTTGAACATTTCCATTCTCCCCAATCTACGCGCTACACCGACGTTACCGCGTAAGCCTCCGAATAATACCGTCTCGTTTATTCAATAAATAGATTTGCCCAGTTGGCCCACTCCCAAACCGGAGGTCGGCCCGCTGAGCGCCGCCACGCCCTTGCGCTTCAGTCGCCTCTTGAATCATCTGTAGTAACGTTTGCGTCTCTCCGTTATGTCGAAACACCACACGCCGTATCGACGCCTGCCCACCACTGGGTAGAGTATCGGCATCAATATAGAAGACTTCACCACTCGGATTGTCGCCGAACAGGATAAGATTTTCCAGTTGTGGAATGAAATCATCCCGATAGACCACCAGACCAGTGGCCGCAGAACTAGGCTGCAAGAGGGGATCGGGTTGTCCATATTCGACGACCGGATACGTAAAACCAGCCTCACCACGGGGATCAACGAGACTAACGGCACGACGGCTAATGAAGCGATAACTACCTTCCCAGACGTTCCAGCCCAAGTTCGCTCCATTGGTAACTAGACTCACCTCCTCGACAATATTCTGACCAATATCAGCGAGGAAGAGGTTTCCATTGCTGGAATCCCAGTCAAACCGTTGCGGATTCCTGACTCCATATGCGTAAACCTCTCCGAGCGTATCTGAGTTCCCGTCGGCAGCAAACACATTCTCAGGGGGAATTCCATATTCTCCGTTAGGACTGTCCGAACCAAGAGGATCAATCCGCAACACTTTGCCAAATATCTTGCTTAAATCTTGAGACAGATTCAGGGGGTCTCCCCCACTTCCACCATCAGCCGAACCTATATACAGCAACCCAAAATCCACATCACCAAAATCTGCTAGAGGATTA
>CAYFJM010000246.1:0-3364 GCA_964343415.1 uncultured Vicinamibacteraceae bacterium
GCGTGGGTTGTGAAATAGTAGCGGGAGATGAACCGCTCTAGCTTTCAGCCGTGGCTGAGTTCACGACAAGTCTCGGCGTAAGATGCCGACGAAGAATACCCTCCA
Source organism: uncultured Vicinamibacteraceae bacterium (assembly GCA_964343415.1). Taxonomy (GTDB): domain Bacteria; phylum Acidobacteriota; class Vicinamibacteria; order Vicinamibacterales; family UBA8438; genus DTWD01. The sequence continues at coordinate 106 of CAYFJM010000246.1, forward strand.
TCTGATCTTTCACCTGAAGCTTCATCTTCTTCAGTCGGACTTTCTCAAGCTCATCGTCACCACTTGGGTACAAATGACCAGTCAGCTCGCGAAGTCTAGTTTCGTAACTTTGGTGCTGCATTGAGAGTCGTCGATATTCCTCATCTTGCTGCAACAGGACCTCACGTACGGCTTGGTCATTCGTCATTCTGCCTCCTGACTGTTCAATTCCCAATATAGAAACGTGGCATGAGCCGCTTCCTTAATGCGGTTGAAAATTATCACACACCCCTACGCGATTCAAGGCACCTACTCAGGATTACGGCATCCTCGGTCGGCTGCCTGTAATATCCGGCTCTTGCACCGATTTCTTTAAAGCGGTACCGTCCATATAAGCTCCGAGCAGCTCTATTCGATTTCCTCACCTCTAAAGAGATAGTCAATGAGCGAAGTTTTCGGCCCAAAGTCACTATTTCCTTCAGTAAGGAACCCGCAATACCTTGCCTTTGATATTGCACGGCCACAGCGAGGCTATTCACTTGAAGTGTGTCCTCGATTGCCCAAACAGAACAATAGCCAGCAATTCTTCTACTCCGCGTAAAGGCGGCATATAGATACGACCGATTCGGGCACCGAAGTTCATCCAAAAACATTTCTTTGGTCCATGGATGTGTAAACGCTTCCACGTTAATCTTTACTAGCTCGTCTATGCGTAGTTCGTCGGTTATTCGTAAAACAACACAATTCGCTGAATTATTCGACTCTCGCCGATTCATGATCGACCAAACTGACGATCGCGTGCCAGCACAGCGTCTGGTGACCTAACGTACAACGGCTGCACACCGTCCGGACCAACGGCGTCATATTGTCTCGCCGCCACTAAACGCCCCATTACCGGCGCCAATGCGAATTCACCACTCACTATAGACAGATCGCCAGCCAGTCCCCTTAAACGGAATTCCAGCATGTCTTTGTCTCGATCGGCTGCCGTACCCACGACTGACAACATTACACTCTGACCAAAACTGCCTAAAGCATCGCTCATTGCATCCAAGACCTTCGCAGGATACCCGACCATCGGACCTAAAACACATTTTGGCCGAACTACGCCGGAAACCAAGGGACCTGGCAGATACAACCCCGCAAACACATGCCCGCGTTGGCCATCCATCCAAACAACGGTGTATCTATTTTCCTCTGCCACATCCAGATTTAGCGCCCTTGATACCTCATCGGCGCGTTGGTTGATTTCTACCGCGGCCACAGCATCCAGCGTCGGCACCGGAACCACTTGTCGCTGTTGCCCAACAGCCAACGCCTGCACCGTCGAGATACCAACACGCAGACCCGTAAATGAACCCGGACCAATTCCGACTCCAAATAGTTCGACGTCAGTCAACTCAATATTTCCACGCTCCAAAACCCTTGCAATATCGTTTGGTAGACGCTCCCCGTGGCTGATAGACGGGTCACCAATCCAATCCACAGATTTCTCTGGGCTAAGCCAAATAGAAATACTCCCTGATTTTGTACTTGTATCAATACTCAGAATAGACATTCGCCTAAGTCTTTGTTTGCTCTCCGTCATCCATTGCTGCGATGCTACCATCACACCGATGGCGCGCTCACCGAAAAGCCCGAACAACGTCCAAAAGGATCATACGCCAGCGATGAAGCAGTACTTGGAAGCTAAGCGGCAACACCCAGACGCAATTGTATTCTTTCGCATGGGCGATTTTTTTGAGATGTTTTACGAAGATGCCGTCACAGCCGCTACCGCCCTTGAGCTCACGTTGACGTCCCGATCCAAAGATTCCGCCGGCGCAGAAATTCCAATGTGCGGCGTCCCTCATCATGCCGTAGATAACTACCTCAACCGCCTCATAAAGCAGGGCTTCCGTGTTGCAATTTGTGATCAAGTCGAAGACGCCAAGAAAGCCAAAGGGCTCGTACGTCGCGACGTTGTCCGTGTGGTCACACCTGGCACACTTACGGACGCCAACTACTTGGACGCTCGAGAACCAGCTTACATAATGGCACTGTTTTCAAATGAACACTCGTCCGATCCAACCACTGGCCTTGCAATCGCGGATCTTTCAACAGGCGAATTTCGTGTCACAGAGTTTACCGACACGTGCATGTCTCGAAATGTCCTTGATGAAGTACGAGCCGTCCGGCCGAAAGAACTCATTCTTCCCGGGGAACTCGCTGAGACCGCACGCGGTGCAGCGCTTCCCAGCGACGTAACGATTACGAGCGTCGACTCTTGGACGTTCGGCTTGGAACACTCATACCGAACGCTCACGGAACATTTTGGCGTCTCCACGCTTGACGGATTTGGCATCGACGCTCAAAAGAACACCGCCAGCATCGCTGCTGCCGGAGCTGCGCTAAGCTATCTACAACACACTCAAAAAGGAAACCTTAGCCATCTACGCGGTTTGGACGTCCGTGATCGTACAGACTGTTTATTAATTGATCCTGCAACCTTTAAGCACCTTGAAATTCTAGAGGGCGCAAACGGTGATCGCACCGGCTCTCTCATTCAAGAGATCGACGAAACAAAAACGCCGATGGGGGCGCGCCTACTACGCTCTTGGCTGTCCCGACCCCTTTGTCGTCGAGATTCGGTTTTAGACCGATTAGACTCCGTTGAGGAACTAGTGGCCGGAGCGATTGTCCGCGAGAAGCTTCAAAGCGACTTGACTTCGATTTTCGATCTTGAACGGCTTATCGGACGGGTGATTCTTGGAAATGCCGGGCCGAAAGATCTTGTCGCTTTAAAAACTTCACTCAAAATTATCCCCACGCTTCGCACCCACGGAGAAGTCCTTAGTGCACCGCTATTACGTGCGCTCATATACGGCATTAAAGACCTCAGTGCAGTAGTAGATGATATTGAGCACACTCTAGTCGAGAATCCTCCCACGTTCGCGCGAGACGGAAACATGATTCGCGAAGGCGTCGACCGTGAACTCGACGAGACGCGAAGCCTGAGCCAAGGCGCCAAAGAATCGATTGCCTCAATAGAAACAGCCGAACGTCAGCGCACAGGAATCAGTTCGTTGAAAGTGAAATTCAACCGCGTCTTTGGCTATTACATAGAGGTCTCAAAGCCAAATTTGCACGCCGTTCCTGACGACTATCATCGGAAGCAGACTATCGCGAACGGAGAACGATTTATTACCCCTGCTTTGAAGGAGTACGAGAGAAAGGCACTCGGTGCGGATGACAAGATCCTGATACGAGAACAAGAACTATTTGCAGATTTGATTAATCG
>CAYFJM010000247.1:0-3357 GCA_964343415.1 uncultured Vicinamibacteraceae bacterium
TACTGAACTGGGCCTGGTCTATTTTGCGACCGGCAATCCGGCTCCGATGTTTGGGGGGGAACTCCGCGAGGGGGACAATTTATTTACGGCATCGATTCTTGCTCTGGACATTGAGACTGGTGAACGGAAATGGCATTACCAAGTGGTTCGTCACGACATCTGGGACGCTGATATCGCCACACCCATGCTGTTGTATGAGACTCAAATCGATGGACAGACTCGAAAAGCATTAGCCGCGATGAGAGCCGACGGGTACCTTTTCCAGTTGGATCGGGAAACTGGGGATCCTATTGTCCCTATTGAAGAGCGGGAGGTGCCTCAGGACCCATTTTTAAAGACGGCACCCACGCAACCGTTTCCACTATCAGAAAGTATCTTGCCAGACTGTTCATTTTGGCGCGACCAGGTGCCGCCACCGTTTGAACTTAACTGTAGTAGCTACACACCGCCTTCCCTCGACCAGCATGCCGTAGTGGCCCCGAGCGTGCCGATTCCAATGGTGCGCGTGACGCCAATGTCATTCAGTCCAGAGACCGGTTATATCTATGCGCAGGGCCGTGCGCATGTGGGGCGTGCCCGTCGCATCGAGGACCCGTGGATTGCCGACAATCGACCAGGAGGCTATGACCGTCTGACGTTACCGGCATCAACAGGTATTCTGGCTGCAGTGGATGGGCGAACGGGTCGGATCGCGTGGAAGCAGGAGTTTGGGGGGGGACGACTTGGCCTGAGTGGTCCCTTCACGACGGCTGGGAATTTGATGTTTTGGGGATCAGCTGATGGCCAGGTTGAGGCCTATGACGCGCGAACCGGTGAACGTGTCTGGGCATTTCAGACGCTCGAAACTGAAACGAGACTTCGACCTGGACCGGCGGCGACCTATGCCGTGGATGGCCGACAATACGTTGTCATCGCAATGGGACCAGAAATTTGGTCGTTTGCTTTGGATGGGCCTGTGTCTGCGCGAAGTGCACCTGACTCGATAGCCCTAGAGGATTTAACCCGTTGGGTCGGGCCAGCACCTAGACCGGTGGAGACGATTGAGACGGCCATGCTTCGAGATTCTTGCTGTGCAGTTGGCGGTGAACGGAATTCGATTGATGAGTACGCGTTCAACCCGCTACGTGTTCGTCGGAGTGTGGGAGACCGTGTTCGTTTCGTCAACAACGGAACAATGTCACACACTATCGTGGCACGTAACGGTAGCTGGGCGACGAATACACTCGCGCCGGGAATGTTTGAGTACGTAACTCTTGAGGAACCTGGGACATTCCTCTATCACTGCACGGAGCATCCTTGGTCTATCGGTGAGATTACGGTAGACCCGTAGTCACTTCGACTGAGCATCCGGAGGATTTTACTGTCATGAACGTGTGTAGGTGCGACATTGGGCTGATGAGGGTGACCAGTGTCAGTGCGCAATGCAACGGGGGGATCGGATGAAAACAATGAAAGGGGTTTTTGTGGTCTGTGTTGTAGTCGTTTTAGTTGGGGCGACTCGAATCAATGCTCAGAATCCGACGGTAGCGCCGGATGGCTTGCCCTGTGAGACAGAGGGTGAGGTTCAGTTTATTTGTAATCTCATCAGTCCCGAGGACCTTGCGGTTGTACCTGGTTCGGAGTGGGTAATTGCATCCGGAAACCGGGCGGGAGGTCGGATTCACCTCGTTAGTGTTCGTGACAAAACAGCAGCGGTATTGTTTCCGAGTTCTACAGTCGGAGAGCGATTAGACGCCCAGGCTTATCCGACCTGCCCGGGACCGATTGATCCGGGCGAAGGGGACGCGTTTAACGCACATGGACTGTATCTTCAACCAGGTCAGGGCGATGTTCACAGCTTGTATGTCGTCCATCATGGGCATCGGGAATCAATTGAGGTGTTTGAGGTCGATACACGATCGACCATGCCTACAATCACTTGGGTAGGTTGTGCTGTCGCTCCAGAACCACTTCGACTGAACGGTGTTGTGGCGTTGCCTGAGGGCGGGTTTGTCGCGACAAGTCCTCGAACCGGTGATGTGTGGGAATGGCAATCGGTAGCAGGGTGGACACGCGTACCAGGGAGCGCCGATACGGCACCGAATGGATTAGAAATCTCCGCTGATGGTCAGTGGTTGTATGTTGCGGGTTGGGCTGAAGAAAAACTAACACGGCTGTCGCGTGGTCAGACTCCTGTCCAGAAAGAGGTGATAGATTTAGGGTTTCGGCCGGATAATTTGAGGATGTCACTTGATGGCACCGTCATTTTTGCGGCTGGCCACGGTAACATTCAGTCGCCCCGTTCGCCTCTTGAAGAATCCTCGAATGTTGCGACGATTGATCCGGATACGTTGGCCGTTAATCTGATTTTTGAGCACCCAGCGATAGCGGGATTTGTTGCGGCGACCACGGCGATTCAAATTGGTGATGAAATGTGGTTGGGTTCCTATCGAGGCGAACGAGTGGCCTATTTCTTGGCGCCGTAATTACGGGACGGTGGAGTGCTTTATTGCGACCAAAGGCCGGCATTGTCTTGAGAACTGAAAGTTAAATTTGAGGCGGTGTAATGAAAACGTAGGCCGTTTACAGTTCGTGATATGGATGAAAATTTATTTTTTAGCCTTCGTTCGAGTACATGTAGTCGCTGCGTGCGCTATATTTTAGTTACGAACTCATGAGATCGACGGAGAAAAGCCATTGAGTAATCGAATTCTACTGACTTTACTGACAGCATCACTCGCGTTTATGACGTCCGGTTGTGCGGAGGCTCCCATGGGAGCTGTCGATGCCGTCAAGGCTCGACTGGCAGCCGTTGAATCTGAGGGCTCTACATATGCGGCCTCGGCCTATGGTGATGCCGAAGACGCCATGGGTCAGCTTGATTCAGAGTTGGAAACGCAGGCGCAGAGTTTTGCGTTATTGCGCGACTACGAACGAACAAATGAACTGATTGGCTCGGTTGGGACGGCTGTAGACGCGGTCGAGGAAGCGATTAGTGCGGAGAAACAACGATTGCGAACCGAAACTGGTCGAGTAGTGTCGAATACGGAAGAAGAAGTCGCGACGGCGCGAGTATCCATTACGGAGATATCAGAGGATGATCTTCCTGAACAGCAAGCGATGACATGGGAGTCTGATCTTACCGGCGTAGAATCGACGCTTGGTGAAACGGCTCGGTTGTTGTCTGGAGATCAGTTGATTGACGCTCAGCGTGAGGCCAATGCAGCCCTCACGTCTGCCCAGGGTGTGAATAGTGACATTTCTTCGTTTGTTGCTGAGATTGAACGGTTACGAGAAGAAGCGGCTGCACGTCGAGCACGTGGAGAAATCACAATTCCATCGGCTGTACTGGCTGATGGCGAAGAACTCGCCGCGGGT
>CAYFJM010000248.1:0-3346 GCA_964343415.1 uncultured Vicinamibacteraceae bacterium
CTTATAAAAATTACTGGTCTCCACGACAAGCGTGTCACCTTCCCACCGTCCTCGCGATACACCGAGCCACTGTCGCATCTGGTCCGGTAACACTGGTTGATCCGTGACGGGAATAATACGAACGTCATGAATCTGCTCTTGAAAGATCACCACATAGCCAGGTGACTGCAGGACGTGCACGTGGTTGTTGTAGCCACTTGAGGTAATGGGTACCGGACGATAGACGAGACAGCGGTCACCGAGGTCCATATCTTCAGGCCCATGCGCCGGCACACGACCTCGTTTTGCAGCCTGTAATCGCTGCGCCTCATCGGTGGCTAAGTATGCTTCTGCTGCTGAAGTCCGTGGCGGCAACCGTCCGCTACCAGGGTCTGTGATCAAGGACGTCCGTCCAACCGAAATACCTCGGTCCCACCAGAACTGGTTATACGCAAGCGCCACGTCCTCTTCCCTCGTAAGACTGCTCCGCCGCTCAGACGTTGCGCGTGTCTCAGAAGCCAAATTCAGTGCAGCAACCTCTTCATCCGTTAAAAATGCTCTGTCCCCGTAATCGGCCGGTCGCTCTAATGGTGTAATCGTGCCGTGATTCCAAAGTCCCTGGAGATCAGGGTCCCCCCATGGCGTCCGAGGCGAAGATGAGGATTGAGCCCCCATCGGAACAGAGATGGACAAAACACACATAAGGCATAAAAAAACGCTCAGGCAATCTCTCGAGGACCTTGGCAACCGATTTGTTTTAACCATAGGTCGCATAATCGCCTACTCGCGCCGCACGTGCAACTAATTGCATAATTAGACAAATAAATTTAGCGAGGACACACGATGAAGAGAATCGGTCGAGCAGTAACGATACTGACAGCTGTGGGAATACTGACCACGCTTCTGGCAGGAACTGTTGTAGCTGAAGCGGGGCAAGGCACGACAACCCGCCAAGGCACACCACCTACGATTTCAGCCGGCGGACGCACCGACTGGGGCAGTCACAATCTCGACCTACATAACCGTCGCTACGCGGAACTTGATCAAATCAACACAACTAACGCGAACCGTCTCCGCTCGGAGTGGTCTTTTGAAGTACCCGCTGGCGTCGACGTCGCCCAAGTAACACCGCTTGTCGTCGACGGCATGATGTATTTTCACGCCGCAAATATGGTGTTTGGAATTGACGCAGCGACAGGTGAATCAATCTGGACGCTAGAACTTGATGTCGCCGAACGAAACCGGGTCCGAGGCCCCACATATGCAGAAGGAAAAATCTACTCATACAACGGTGCAAACCTCGTTGCGGCCGATGCCAAAACAGGAGAATTGGTTGAATCGTTTGGTGACGGTGGCGTTCTCCCCGTCGTAGGACTTGCTTTGCAGACCAAATACCCCGATGTGTACCCCCCGACTCTCGACCCGTATTCCATCGGGTACCGGATCACGAGTGCACCCACGTACCACGACGGCACGTTGTACCTAGGCTCCGCATTATCGGAAGGACATATTCCTGGCGGTCTTGTAATTGCCACTGATGCTACAACTGGCGCTATCAAATGGGTGTTCAACACGATTCCTCAGCGGCCACAAGATGAAGGGTGGGAAATCGCGAACCCTACATGGGGAAACGGTCAGCGCGTCGGAGGTGGTGTTTGGACACAACCAGCGATCGACCTCGACCTAGGACTTCTCTATATCAACGCTGGAAATCCATCGCCTGCATACGATGGGTCAGCGCGTCCAGGCGCAAATCTTTTTACGAATGCCACTATTGCCTTGGACCTCGAAACCGGGTCACTTGAGTGGTATTACCAAGCTATCCATCATGACCTTTGGGATTGGGACCATGTCACCGGGCCGGTGCTCTTTGACATTACTCGTAACGGGCGAGCCATAAAAGGTATCGGTGCCGCCGGCAAGAATTGCCTTCTCTATCTCTGGGATCGTGAAACCGGACAACCACTCAATCCAATGGTCGAAACTTTTGTTCCGACGGACACCAATGTTCCCGGGGAAGTAGTCTATCCGACACAACCTATCCCGCATACGTCGCGAGGCGTTCCCATGACGCCCCTCTGTGCCACGTATATCACTCTCGACGATCCGGCGCTCCAGGCACAAGCGCGGCAGATGTATTGGCCCTACTCCACGAATGAACCTTACATCGTTGCGCATGGCGGCTCCAGTTTCGGTTCGCCGGCCTTTAGTCCACGCACGGAATTGCTTTATGTCACAGGAAAAAACGCTGCCATCTCTCTTATCGTCAAACCGGTCGGTGATAGCCTTGAAGCAGGTCCTGACTCAAGAGGTCATACCGAAAACTTTGAAGAACTGAGTCGCATCCCGAGTTACACGCCTAGCACAGCGGTCACGGCCTACGACCCGGTTAGTGGTGAAGAACAATGGCAGCAAGTATTACCAGCGGTAACGTCAATCGCAGCGAGTGGAAACCTCGTCACCGCAGGCGACATTGTCTTGCAAGGAACTGACGATGGAAGTTTCTACGCCTTACACGCAGCTACGGGCGAGCAGTTGTTTCAATACAGTGCCCCTCGTCCGATACGGTCAAGCCCGATAACCTACGAACTTTCAGGGAAGCAGTATATTTCAGTGATCGCAACAAATACTGTAATTGCGTTTGCATTACCGTAAACCTTGCTCGAAAGTCTCAAAACTCTCATCCCAATTTTTATGAGTCTAGACTACTCGCTGTAAACGTTTCGATAGGCAAAGGCGTAAGACGACGGAGTGAACCGTTTCGTAGCCATGGTGACCAGACGTTACGTCCTTCTCTCCGTTATCCTGTTCTCCGTAATCGGCGAAAAAATCGCTCTCAGCGAACAACCCTCAACACCATCGAACCGCATCGCCGTCACACCGTTCACCAATATCAGCGGTAATACAACAGATGATTGGATCGGAGTTGGCATCGCTGAAACGATTACGACCGAGTTGGAGCGACTGACTTCGCAGACCGTGACCAGGATTAATGATGACCGCCTGCACAACGGTAGCGACCGGGAAACCCTCGCGACGGCAGGGCAAGAATTCAGCGTACGCTGGATCGTCACTGGGAGTTATCAGCGACTGGGAAATCAGTTACGACTCACCGGACGTCTCGTTGAAAGCACCACCGGAAATGTCGTGCGAAGCAGCAGCATTAATGGACAACTCGAGGAACTCTTCGCACTCCAAGACCAACTTGCCACTGAACTTCAATCAGGACTTGCACGACAAGTCAGCATGGCTGAGAGTGCACGAACCTATCCCGGAGGTGCATCCGACCAACTAGACAATCAATCTGAAACGACCGAAGTAGGTAGGCTCGCCCCGCCGGACCCGCGCGGGATCGATGGACCGCCGC
>CAYFJM010000249.1:0-3329 GCA_964343415.1 uncultured Vicinamibacteraceae bacterium
AGTTCTCAATATTTTGACCGGGCCGAGATGTGAGCCACACCAAAAGAACGCACTGAATGTCGTACTCGTTGTAGGGGTCAATGGGACAGGAAAAACCACAACCGTTGGCAAACTGGCTGAGTTGTGGAGGAGCGAGGGAAGAGTGCCGCTTATTTGTGCGGCGGACACATTTCGTGCGGCCGCCGCCGAACAAGTTGAGACGTGGGCAAGACGTGCGGCTGTGGACATTGTTCGCTCGAGTCCTGGCGCGGATCCGGCGTCTGTCGTTTACGATGCGTTGCAGGCAGGAATGGCGCGTAAATGTGATGTAGTTGTCGTGGATACCGCAGGCCGCCTACACACTCGTAGTGATTTAATGTCTGAGCTTGGAAAGATTAGACGTGTGGTTGCGCGAGAAATTGACGGGGCCCCTCATGAAGTGTTGATGGTTTTAGATGCGACCGTAGGTCAGAACGGGATTGTTCAGGCCCGACAGTTCTTAGATGTTGTTGGTGTTACGGGCATCATACTAACAAAGCTTGATGGGACTGCAAAAGGAGGCGTTGCGATTGCAATTGCCGAAGAACTTGGGCTTCCAATCCGTTACGTTGGTGTTGGAGAAGGCATTGCGGATTTATTGCCATTCACCCCAGAAAGTTACGTTGAGGCACTTTTCGGTAAGCCTACGATTTGTACTGGTTGAGGTGGCAATGTGACTGTCGATGCGAAGCATATGCAGCAGGCTCTTCGGCTGGCAGCGAATGGTCGAGGGAAGACCAGTCCAAACCCCATGGTCGGTGCGGTTGTTACTGGATCTGACGGTCGAATTGCAGGGATTGGTCATCATGAGCGTGCCGGCGGACCCCATGCTGAAATTCAAGCGCTACAGGCAGCGGGTCAGTTGTCAGTAGGGGGAACGCTCTATTGCACACTAGAGCCCTGCTGTCATCACGGACGCACTGGGCCATGCACGGAAGTAATCGTTGCGGCGGGGATTAAGCGGGTGGTATTGGCTACATTGGATCCAAACCCACTCGTCCATGGGAATGGTGTTGCGTACCTTCGGAAACGTGATATTGGCGTCGACGTTGGGCTTTATGAGAAAGAGGCTAAACAGCTGAATTGTACGTTTTTTACATGGGCAGTAAAGGGGCGTCCATTTGTGACTATGAAGGTTGCCTTGAGTTTAGATGGCTGCCTAGGTCGCAAAGAGCAAGCTAGAACAAAATTGACCTCTCAAAGAGCAGATTCATACGTGCACGGTTTACGAGGAGAGGTCGATGCAATTGCAGTCGGGTCAAATACGATTCTCGTTGATGATCCATTACTCACTGTTCGTCATGCCGTGCGTGATAGACCACTGACAAGGGTTGTGTTTGATCGGCGACTTCGGGTCTCACCTTCAGCTCGTTTGTTTGGTACGCGGGAAGCCGGTCCTATCGTTTTGATTACTACGGAAGCTCAGTGCGAACGAGGATTAGACCGGGTTCAGGCACTTCGAGATGTTGGTGCAGATATTGAGATCTTGACGGAAACGGATGATATGTCAGTTGCTTTGCGTCGGCTTGGCAGGCGTGAAATTACGTGCCTTCTGGTTGAGGGTGGAAAATCTATCCATCAGGCACTGTGGGGGCAGCGCCATGTCGATCGGGTGAACATGTTTATTGCGCCTATTCGATTGGGTGTCGACGGAAAACGATGGTTGAATCCAGATCTTGTAATCAAGGAATTGTCGGGGATTAAGATAAGCAATTTCGGGCCAGATATGTTGGTGGAGGGTGATGTTTACAGGAATCATTGAATCAGTCGGGACGGTAACCAGTATCTCTGGGTTGGCGAGAGGGTTACGGATTTGCATCGCTACGGGGTTAGCTGGCGACTTGATTGAAGGCGAAAGTATCGCAGTGGACGGTGTTTGTTTGACAGCTGTTTCTATTGAGCAAGGTTTATTTTTCGCGGATGTATCACCAGAAACTGTGAGGGTGACTTCAATTGGCGCAATGAAAATTGGGTCGATCGTGAATTTGGAGAGAGCGCTTGCGGCAACTGGTCGTTTTGGTGGTCATGTTGTTCAGGGGCACGTTGACGACGTCGGCACCGTAACTGAGATTACAAGGGAGGTTGATTTCTGGCGCGTAAAGATCGGTTACCCAGATGGATTACTTCCGTACATCGTGTACAAGGGCGCAGTTGCTGTTGATGGGATAAGTCTGACAGTAGCACGAATTGGACAGGGTGAGTTCGATGTCCAGATCGTCCCGTTTACGTGGGATCATACAAATTTGAATTCTTGTTCATCTGGTGACCAGGTTAACCTAGAGTGCGATATCATCGGGAAATATGTTGCCCAGATATTAAAGAGTGGATGTTTGGAGAGTGATGGGTAAGTCCTAGGGCCTTAGTAATCAGGAGTAGGTTGTGGAGTCCAAAGAAACCCCGAAGGCTAAGAAAGATTTAACAGGCACTGACCAAAAAGCAGGGACTTTTGCGACGGTTGATGAGGCGATTCAGCAGTTGCAAGCAGGTGGGATGGTCATCGTCGTTGATGACGAGGATCGAGAGAATGAAGGCGATCTTGTCATTGCGGCCGACATGGTTACGCCTGATGCGATTAACTTTATGGCTAGATATGGACGAGGTCTAGTCTGTTTATCGATGACAGGTCAACGGCTTGATGAACTCGATATTCCGATGGCTGTCAGTGACAATACATCGAGGTTTGAGACCGCATTTGCGGTGCCGATAGACGTAAAAGCAACTACGACTACAGGAATTTCTGCGGCTGATAGGGCGGCGACTATCAGGGCGGCGATAGATCCAAGTGCAAGACCGAGCGACTTCGCTAAGCCAGGTCATGTGTCGCCGCTTCGTGCACGTGACGGGGGTGTTCTTGTTCGGGCGGGACAAACAGAAGCATCTGTTGACCTAGCGCGGTTGGCTGGTTTGTACGCGGCAGCGGTTATTTGCGAAATCATGAACGAAGACGGGACGATGGCTCGTGTTCCCGACCTGTGCGAATTTGCTGCCCACCATAAGCTACCGATGATAACGGTTGAAGCGTTGATTAAGTACCGGATGTGTCATGACCGCCTAATTAGACGTGTCGCTTCCGCGAACTTGCCAACCGAGCACGGACCATTTGTTGTTAACGCCTATGAGAGTCTTATTGATGGACAGACCCATATGGCACTTGTACGAGGCGAGTTGGGACACGGTGAGAAAGTATTGGTTCGAGTACATTCGCAGTGTTTGACTGGTGATGTGTTTGGGTCGGCTCGATGTGACTGTGGCCGCCAATTATTGTTAGCTATGGAGCGGGTCGCGAAGGAAGGGCGTGGCGTACTACTGTA
>CAYFJM010000250.1:0-3327 GCA_964343415.1 uncultured Vicinamibacteraceae bacterium
GGCACTCTGTGATTATGAAGGATGTGCTGTCCCAGACAAGAAACTGAGGTCAGACGCCGCTACGCCAGTTCTTCCGCTCGGGCGCGACTCACGACACATCAACTCGTACAACTGCTCCATCTTTCGGACAAAGGCATTGATGTCATACCCCGCCCCAGTCTCCCGTGCACCAGTAGACAAACTAAACCGCTCATCCGGACTTCGTAATAGCCTTACCACCGCCTCAGCAATCGCATTGCTGTCGCGCTTCGGGACGACGAGAGCGTCCCGTCCATCATGAAGTATGTCGACAAGGCCATCAGCATCCGTAGCAACAATTGGTCGACCTGCGGCCAATGCTTCAAATGCCGTGAGTGGCGTCCCTTCCCACAGTGAAGGAAAAACGACTACGTCAAATGCATCAAAGGCAGCCGCAACATCACGGGTATATCCAGAAAAGATCATGCGGTCGCCAAGGTTCAGCCCAGCGGCTTGAGACTTAAGCTCCGCGTGCAATTCGCCTTCGCCGACGACACAAAAATACGTATCTGGTTGCTTCTCTAAAATCAAACGCGCCGCAGTAACGAAATACTGGTTGCCTTTTGACGGCATCAACCTTGTCACGGTTCCCACAACAGGTTGGTCGACCGGAAGCCCTAACTGCTTACGTGCGTCGTGCCGTTGCTCCGGGGTGCGCGGCTTCGAAAATTCCTCAACAGGCGCCCCAAGATAGACAACCCGCGTGCGTTGCTCCGGAATTAATCGTGCATTGACAACAAAATCTGCTGTGGACCGAGACACCGCTATCGCAAGGTCTGTGTACGGCTCAAGAAGACGATCAGCAATTTTCTGGAACCACGGTGTGTCCGTCAGATTCGCATGTTCATGGAGAACGGTCGGTAAATCACGACGCACTGCCGCCAGTCGACCGAATGTCGTTGCCCCATAACCGTGCATGTGCACCACATCAGCATCCTGCCGGTCTAATTCCCCCAATAAGGCGGGCAACGTCATCGGATCAAATTTTGATCGAGACATATACGTCACATCGATCCCCATGTCCTCCAGTCGATCCTCCGAGGTGTCCGGGGCCCGCAAACTAATGAGTGATACGCGGTACCGTTCCGGTCGAAACCTCGGCAACATCCATGCAAACAGTCGTTTAACCCCATGCATGCGAGAACCTGGCCAACCCAGGTGGTCGCAAATCTGAACAATATTCAATCGGTCACCCATAGAAGCTCTCATTTAGTATCCGTCATAACAGTCCTCGCTCAGAATACCAGTCTGCCGTCTTCCGAATGCCGGCACGCAAGGTCGTCTCAGGAGAAAAAAGTAGCTCCGTTCGAGCACGGGTCGTATCGAACGCGCGACTCTTGATGAAAAAGTCGACGCGCCGACGATACAACGGCGGCTCAACTCTAAGAGGCACACACACCAACTCGCATAACGCACCGAGAAGCCAGACTGGCCAGACTGGGAAGTTCCACCGTGGTGGCGATGCACCAAGTTCTTCCGCGATCAACGCCATCAGTTCTTTGAGCGTCGTATATTCGTCTCCAGCCAGCAAATATGTGCGTCCGCCTGCCGCGGCGCTCTCACCGCATCGGCGTAAGCCATCCACAAGGTCATCAATAAACGTAAGGTGATAGAACACTTGGCCATTACCCAGCAGCGGAATACGACCGCGCGCAAGTCGAAACATTTTGAGAAACCGCATGTCTCCAGGACCATAAATGCCAATAGGCCGGGCAATTACAACCTCAATATCATTCTCAACGCCAAACCGGCGCGCAAATTTTTCAGCTTCAAGCTTGGTACGTTGATAGACATCCCCCGGGGAAAGTGGTGCGTTTTCATCTGCTGGCGGATGCTCTACGTGTCCATGCACACCACCGGTACTACAATGCACTACTCGGCGGACACCAGTACATAATGCAGCTTCAAGAAGGTTTTCCGTGCCAACAACGTTCACCGCATGGTACGTGGAATTCCCATGACCAGCCGTGCGGTAGGTCGCAGCGATATGAAAGACGATATCAATGTCCCGGCACGCCACCTCGAGTGACACGGGGTCACTTAAATCACCTTCTACGACTTCAACGCCCAAATCAAGAAGACTCGCCGTTCGACTTAGACTCTCACCTCTGACCAACCCCCGCACGGAATAATCACGGCGAATGAGGTGTCGGGCCAGGTGCCCTCCTGTAAAACCAGTCACACCCGTTACAAGTGCTCTCACGTCAGGCGTGTATCCCTTCCAATGACTCGCCCGCCGCTGCCGATTCCCCAAGCAACATCTTGTAGGCCGCTGCGGTCCGAGAAATATACATGTCTCGACTGTAACGTGTTTCGGCGAGCTTTCTGGCAGCCTCGGAAAGCACCGTTCGCTTCTCTGGGCTTTGAATTAACGCGAAAAGACCAGCAGCGAGAGATTCTGGATCCGGCGGGACAAGAACCGCCGTGTCTGATGTCAGTACCTGAGTATGAGTTCGCAGGTCAGTCGCAACAATTGGCCGACCCGATCGTAAATACGAATAAATCTTAAGTGGCGTATTCGTGCCAGACACGCGTGGTGAAACCAAAATATCACAGGCCGCAATGAAACCAGGGATCTCTTCTGGTGGTCGCTGCCCCGCAAATACCATTGGACTCCCCGCGGTATCGGCCAAACGGCGCGCATGTGCTACTTGTTCAGGCTCTCCGCCAACCACCAAGACTCGTGCAGCCGAACAACTTCGCGTCAGACAAGTTGCCGCTGTCGTCAGTAATTCAAGCCCCTGGTACTCTTCAAACGTTCCAGTATAAAGAATGAGCGGTTGCTCGGAACTAATCCCGTAGTTCGCTCTGACATCCTTCGCGACTCCGGAATCTTCTTCCTCGTACGTCATGTCCCCGCCCATGACATTCTCAATCAGAAACGCGCGCTCACCCGCTCCGACTGCGACCACGGCGTCTTGCAATTCCTGACAAATTGTAATCACGACACGAGCACTATCAATCATTTTACGTTCAGCCCGTGCAAACAGTCCTTGCATCAGAGAAGACTTGGTGTACTGAAAATTGTGCAGCTGCTGCGGCAAACTGGAATGCATGTCATATAAGTGAGGAATCCCCAATAATTCTGAAAGAATGGCACCCAGTACACCGGCTTCTTCATGCGAATGAATGGCATCGTAGGAACCTATCAGGGCCTGTCGAAACGCCGTCACTGTCAAGAGAAGATCAAGGACAAGCTTTACCATTGATGGTCCGATTCGAACTCCCCTGATAAATGGCGGGCGAACGGATCGCATAATCCGCAGATGGGACATTTGGATGTCCCGGCCGAACGGATAGGTAACAAGA
>CAYFJM010000251.1:0-3286 GCA_964343415.1 uncultured Vicinamibacteraceae bacterium
GCCGCCACCGTAAACGGACCATCTGGACCAATCGCTTCGATCGAACTAACGTAATTTCGACCATCTTCTCCAGCCGATAATGTTTCCCGCCCCTCGATCATGCCCCCACTTCCGAATGGACTCTCCGGTGTTCGCCACTCAAATGTCCATAAACCAGGAAAATACTGGTCATAATCAAACAATGGAATTTGATCGCCACTCTCGGTGGGACGACCCAGGTCTGGTATTTGTCCTTGCGGAAGACGCTGTTGCGCTACTGCCGTCTGTCCAGATAACACCAGCAGTGCCATCGTTACGAAAACCGAGAGAATAGAAGTCGGTCGAAACACCACAGAATCCTATTCGTCGTTCGTGCTCGACTTAGCCTTTGTCAAATCCTGACTGTCAACGACATACTCAGTAAAGGCCTGGTACATCTCATCCCAACTCTGCTGCCCCCAGTACACTTCGAGATGCGGTCCTGGATTCCAACGATTATTAAGCGAGTTGTCATAGACACCAATACCAGTAATCTTGCTGCCGGCAGGAAGGTGCAACGGTTCGGCAAGTTCGTAATGGATTTGCCAATTGAAATCAAAATTTGGCACGTCAAGAATGGTCTGCTCACGACCGTCTGGGTAAGTAACCACCCAGCGCAAACTCTTGCCCCTTAAATGCATATGCGGGGATAACGCATACAGAGTAATCGGTTCAGTAACCGGAGTAATCCCCGTAATCTTCCAATCGTCCGCGTATGGTGGAATATTCGGAATCTTGGCGCGCAATACTTTTCCGGTCTCAAGGTCTCGCGTCGGTTTTATTTCTTCTCCTTCGACAATGTAAATGTCATTCCCGAAAGGGTCGGTAGGAAAGGCATTCCCCGCCTGACGAGTTAACACCTCATGCGTCACCGGTTTCGTGTTAAACCAAATCCCGAGCTTGTGTTGGTCAGTCGCTGGCACTCCAATCGGGTTGTAGTGCAGTGTCCAACGCATCCACTTGTCGGCCGCTAGTCGCTTGCCTGTCCCAGGTTGATGCCGCTCCACGCCCCGACCAGGCACATAGGACAAGAGTTTGCTTGACCCAGGGAGATTGACCTCGTTAAAGACGCTTTGCTCGACGCGACCTTCATTCTCAATCGCGTCACGCACAACAACGGCATCGTTCTCATCGTCGATAAGAATGCCATCGACAACACGTTTTCCCGCAGGAAGGTCGCGCGTGTAGATCGCAGAATGGTGCGTAACCGCGAAGTTGCCGGGACGAAGTTCCAATACTTCTGCAAAACGATCCTCCTCCCACGGCATCGGCGACCAAAAATCAAGGTAATCTTCTTCGCCTTCTGCAGCAATTTGATATTCAACCGGCATTGGAATGATGTAGTCGGGTTCGCCACCTTCATACGTCCACCCATCAGCAAACTCTGGACGCGCGGGCAGGTCGGCATCATTTCCCTTCGGCGACCCCGCATCCACCCAGGCAACAATGGTGTCAATCTCGCCTTGGTCAAGATAGCGCTCGTTACGAAATTCAAGACTATTCGCTGGATCCGCCCCCCACGGCGGCATTACACGAGAGACAACAACGTCTTTAATTGAACGCGCCCACGGACGCGCTTCCTCATACGAGCCAAGCGACATCGGAGCGATATGATTTGGCCGGTGGCACGTAACGCAATTATCAAAGATGATCGGAGCCACATCTCTAGTAAATGTCGGCGATTCGGCAGCGTTCAACCTAACGCCCGAAAAACCCACTATTACTGCGACACCGACGATCGTAACAGCACAACGATATGGCATCAGATTCGCCCCTCCCATTTGGACTCTACAACAGAACTAACGTCCCAACCACCATTGCATTGTCGATGTCACGAGTTCGCTCGCATCTTGCTGCACAAAGTGTCCAACACCTGGCACGGTCACAAGCGTTAGATCCTGGTCAAGCCAGTCCCATGTGTTGTTTAGCGCGCCGGACAACAGTGCCGTATCGTCAAGTCCGTGAAACATCAAGACCGGCATCGTAACCGGAGGAGCTGGCGGCGGCATCTCGTCGCCAGGAGTGACACGCGGATAATTAGCCTTATACATGTTCAACATGCCCGTAAAATCAGACCGTTGAAATGCTTCAACATAACGCCGCCGAGCAGCAGAGTCAGTCACCCAAAAGGCAAGGGTTTCAGCCGTCATTGGACGACCAAACAACACATCAGGATCATTTGGAGTCTTTTCCTGAAACGTGCGAGCGTATGCACTGTTCTCATACTGCTGTGGATTCGTAACTAGTTCTCGCGACAATCCATTCGGATGCGGTAAATTTAGAATCACTAACTTATCAGTCAACGTCGGTTGCGTCATGGCAAAGTACCACGCAACCATTCCGCCCCAATCGTGGCCAACGATAACGGCGCTGTCCTCTCCGGTGTCTCTGATCACAGCTGCTATATCAGCAATATGGTTCGGCAACGCGTACGCATCGACACCTTCTGGTTGATCACTTAGGTTGTACCCTCGTAAATCAACGGCCACAACGCGATACTCACTAGATAGTGCTGCCATCTGGTGACGCCAGGTGTACCAAAAATCAGGAAATCCATGAATCATTACGACCAGCGGACCTTGCCCAAGACTCGCATAGTGAATACGAACCCCATTATTTTCTGCGTAATGATGTTCTACACGCTCGTACAAATCCTGCGCCACAGCACTCCCCATCATCATCGAAAGACACAACACCAAGCATCCGATTCGGAATGCGGCTAGGCCGGACCGGTCTAAGTCACATTGCAAAAACGGCAACCACGCCATTATTTACCCAACCCTCTCATCACCAACCAAAGCATCGGTATAGTGCATGCCGTCTATTGTTCGTTCGAAGCCTCAGCTTCTCCCGTCCGTTCCGCCGAAAGGATGTTGGTCATCGCATAGTTTCCTTCGTGACAGGCGTACTCATAAATAATGTACTCAGGCAACCGAGGCATATGTCGCATGCCTGTCCACGGTTGCGTATACACAGAATCATCTTCAATCGTGAAGGTGTGCTCGATGGTATTGTCGTCAAGTCGCCGAAAACGCTCAACGGCCACCGTTCCTGGGGACGAAGGAAATCGGTGCTGAGTTTGCTCACTAAAATTACGCGTTTCGACGACCAACGTGTCGCCTTCCCAATGGCCACGCGAATCTCCATTCCACTGGCGAACGTCCCCGGTCAATTGCGAGCGACCGTCGAGAGGAATAATCCGAACGTCATGAATATTCTCAACAAGAATGGCAACGTGATCAGGAGTCTGAAAGATTTGATAGGTGTT
>CAYFJM010000252.1:0-3278 GCA_964343415.1 uncultured Vicinamibacteraceae bacterium
TCTACGTATTGCTCAAACTGACGACGAAAGGTTTCTAAGTCGCCGACTCGCAATCGTAACCCTACCGCTTGCCGGTGCCCCCCATACTGCGTCAGCAGATCGCTGCAAGCTTCGAGAGCCGAAAGCAGATCAAATCCTGGAATACTTCTGCCTGAACCGTAGGCTTCATTACCCTCGACTGCGATCACAACCGTGGGCCGACTAAACCGATCAACCAGTCGTGACGCCATAATTCCAATAACACCCCGGTGCCATTCCGTCGACCATACGATATGGCAAGGTCTCTCCCTCGCCATCGGCACGGCCTCTAGTGAGTCATACACTGACTGCATCCACTCACGTTCCAATTCCCGCCGTCTGTTATTCAATTGATCCAACTGTTCCGCAAGTGCCTTGCAGGTTCCCATCGAAGTATTTTCTGTTGACAACAAAAGCTCAGCGGCCAACTCCGCCGACGCCATCCGACCCGCTGCATTAATCCGAGGGGCTAAACGAAAACCCACGTCCTCACTACTAAGACTCCTCCCGTTCAATTGACACACGTCTAAAAGCGCCTGCAATCCAGTCGTATGGTGTCCTTTCGTTAGCGCCGCCAACCCCAGTTTCGCAATTATTCGATTTTCGCCTCGCAGCGGCACAACATCAGCTACCGTTCCGATCGCCGCAATTTTCATTAACGCCAACACCCATTCAGAATGTCCTACCCTCTTACAGATGCCCTGCGCAATCTTAAAAGCGATCCCTGCACCCGATAGATCACGGTACGGATACCTTGAGTCCTCTCGCCTAGGATTAACCACGCCTAGCGCACACGGAAGAATTTCACCCGGCTCATGATGATCCGTCACAACTAGATCGACACCGATCTCCCGAGCTCGCTCCGCAGCGTTAAGACTCCGTATTCCGCAGTCCACTGTTACGATAACTTTCGCACCTGCCTGATACAACCGGTCGATACCACTGATCTGCAATCCGTAGCCATCATTCAGGCGATGCGGAATGTAATGAATCACATCAGCGCCAATAAGAGCGAGTAGCCGTGTAAGCAAAACCGTAGCCGTTACGCCATCTACGTCGTAGTCTCCATGAATTGCGATGCGCTCACCTTGCTTTGCCGCCGCCAACAAACGATCAATCGTTGCCTCGGCGTCAGGCAATAAAAATGGATCATGCAGTTGGTCGACTTCTGGCTGAAAAAATTCTTGCGCCTGCTCGGGAGTCCGGATGCCCCTCTGCACCACAATGCGACTAATGTGTTCGTCCAAATCCAGCGCCTGAGCAATTACGCCAGCGTCGGAAACATCGACTTTGCATTCTTCCCAAATACGCCGGCGCCCTAAATCCACGTGACGGCGCCCTTGCCGCAAATTGTTTCAATAGCCTCAATCATTTGATCAGAGGCGTGGACCCGCGCTGCCCTAACCGCCGCCTCTACTTTGACGGGCGGTGTTTGATTACGGAGTTCTACTTGCAACCGAACGCGGGTTTGGCCTGGGTGCTTCTGAAACAACGCGAGCAGACTCTCAAGGACAGCCCTCTCTGCCGGCGGTGCAGCAATCTGGATTGCCAGCACCCGGCCCATTCCTCCAAGCAAGTCATCGATCGCTTTCACTTTATCGGCGACAAGTCGTGCGCTTTCTTCATCCTTGTCGAGTTTGCCCGTGATAACAAGCAAACGCTCGTCTTCAAGTACCCTGCCGTACTTTCGAAAGGCCTCCGGAAACACGACGACCTCTAATCTTCCTGCTCGGTCTTCCGCCGTGAACACAGCCATCGCAGCACCCTTCTTCGTCTGTCTCCGACGATACTGGCTCACGATACCGGCAACGGAGACCTTGGCCGCTGACTGCGTTAAAGATTCAATACTCCGAACGCCGGACGCCTCGAGTTCTTTTCGATACCGGTCAACCGGATGACCACTCAGATAAAAACCAAGTGCTTCTTTCTCGTACGCGAGTTGCTGGCCCTCTGTCAGGGGCGGAACCGAAGGCAACATGGAATCATCATCGCCACTGCGCACCGCCTCCGATTCACCAAATAACGCATGCTGGCCCTGTTCCCGATCCCGCTGCCGTCGACCGCCGTATTCCAGCGCGATATCAACCGCAGCAAGCAATTTCGAGCGCCCCAAACGAATTTTTCCGCCAGAGTCCTTAGCGAGTTCTGGTTCCTGTTGTCCATTCAGAAGGGAATCGAACGCACCGGCTTTAACAAGGCTTTCAAGTACCCGCTTATTGACGAGCCTCAGATCAACTTCCTCGCAAAGCTGATTTAGCGTACGAATTGTACCCAGCTCTCTTCGGGCATCAATAATAGAAAGAACGGCGCTCTCACCAACATTTTTTACCCCGGCAAGTCCAAATCTGATGCCGTCATCAACGACGGTAAACCGAAGTTCACTCGTATTCACATCTGGCGGTAGGACACGCAAGTCAAGGCTGCGACATTCGGCAAGGTATTGCGATAGCTTCTCCGTGTTTTGGCTCTCTATTGTCAGTAACGCCGCCATAAAATGGGCAGGGTAATTAGCCTTCAGATAACCCGTCTGATACGCGACCAGCGCATACGCCGTTGAGTGGCTTTTATTGAAACCGTAACCTGCAAAATACTCCATCAGGTCAAAAATCTTCTTCGCTTTCGCGCTGGGAAGCTTGTTACTCTCTGCCCCGGCAATAAACTTCTCTCGCTGTGCCTCCATGACGGCGGCGTCTTTCTTTCCCATGGCCTTCCGAAGCACATCAGCTTCGCCAAGCGTAAATCCGCCAAGATCGCTCGCAATCCGCATGACCTGCTCTTGATAAGCGATAACACCGTAGGTCTCATTCAAAATGGGCTCCAACTGCGGTAGGATGTACTCGATATCGACTTTACCGTGCCTTCGAGCAATAAAGTCGTCAACAACTCCCCCATTTAAGGGCCCCGGCCGGTACAACGCATTCAACGCAATAAGGTCGTCGAAACGTTGAGGCCTCGCTTTTCTGAGCGTTTCGCGCATGCCAGAACTCTCGAATTGAAACACACCGAGCGTCCGACCTTCACTGAACAGCTCGTACGTTTTTGGGTCATCCGATATTAAAGCGTCCAGTGACAGTTCCTCACCTGTTGTCTCTTTGATATGTGCCACAGCATCCGTCAGCAATGTCAACGTGCTCAACCCCAGAAAGTCCATCTTCAGCAAACCAACACGTTCTATCTCCTTCATCGCCCATTGGGTTGTGATGGCATCCTTTCGGGTATCCCGATACAACGGCGCAAACTCGGTGATCGGCTTGGGTGCG
>CAYFJM010000253.1:0-3244 GCA_964343415.1 uncultured Vicinamibacteraceae bacterium
CGTAACCCTTCCTCACCTCTTACCAAACACTAAAGTGAGTGACTACTCACTATAACATGCTCACACGCGGGCATCCAGTAAATTACTGACCGCGGCCAGACGTTTTTTATCTCATAGCCAGCGCCTAAAAAATGCCACCAGAAACACCCTATTTTTCTTATACCAACAAGTCATGAGACACTAAAGTGAGTATCCGCTTACATAGGTTTCACCCTGCTGACAAAGGAGTTCATCGATTATGGCCGTGAAGATGTCGAAAGTCGCACTGATAACCATTTGGCTAGTGGCCGTGAGTGTCACGAGTGCGCACGCGCAGTCGACGGGACCATGGCAACGCTACGACACCGAGAACGGCGAATGGCGTAGTTACGCCGGAAACATCGCCGGTCAGAAATATTCCCCACTCGACCAAATCGATGCCGACAACTTCAGCCAACTCACGCTCGCCTGGGAATGGGAGTCGGTTGACCTCACGCTGAGTCGCACGACCCCTGATGGTGCGGAGTGGCAAGCAGACCTTGACACCATCGTCGAATCATTGATAGCTGACACCCCGGACCTCTACCGAGACGGCCAATCGCCGAATCCATCACGATTCCAGGCCACGCCGCTCATGATCGGTGGTGTCCTGTATTTCAACACACCGCTCTCACAAGGGGTCGCGGTCGACGCCGAGACCGGGAAAACGCTGTGGGTGTTCAACCCGAAAAGTTATGAAGAAGGGACGCCGTCGATGTCCGGGCCCTGGACGCAACGGGGAGTAGCCTACTGGACCGATGGCAAAGAGGACGAACGGATCTTCTGGGGCACCGGAAACGGATACATCGTGTGCGTCCAGGCACTCACCGGATCGCCCTGTCCCGACTTCGGACCCGATGGCAACGGCATGGTGGACGCCATGGTCGGTATTCCACGGGTCGATCGGGAAGCCCGTGACTATCTCAATGCGATGCTCTATTCCATTAACTCGCCGCCGATAGTGGTTCGAGACCGCGTCATTCACGGGTCGCACATTGCCGACGTCCGCGTCACCAAAGAAGCGCCCCCGGGATGGGTGCGTGCCTGGAACGTCCGCACCGGCGAACACGAATGGGACTTTCACACGGTACCAAATAGCGCCGATGAGTTCGGGGCAGACACCTGGCAAAATCAGTCGTGGCGCTTTTCAGGAAACGCGAACGTCTGGTCCATGCTGGCCGGTGACAATGACCTCGGCCATGTCTATCTGCCGACCGGGACCACCACCAACGACTATTACGGAGCCGACCGCCCGGGCGACAACCTGTTCTCAGAGTCAATCATTGCAGTCGATGTGGAAACTGGACAACGTGTCTGGCACTTCCAGGCAGTGCACCACGGTCTCTGGGACTACGACTTTCCAACCCATCCGAATCTTGTCGACATTACCGTCGACGGTCGCGACATCCGCGCATTAGCCCAGGTGAGTAAACAAGGGTTCACGTACGTCTTCGACCGCGAGACAGGAGATCCAGTCTGGCCGATTGAAGAACGTCCGGTTCCACAAGAAACGAATCTCCCGGGTGAAGTGCCGTCGTTGACACAACCCTTTCCAACCAAACCACCGCCGTTCGAGTATCAAGGGGTGACCATCGATGACCTTGTCGACTTCACGCCAGAGATTCGTGCGTTGGCCGTCGAGGCGGTGAGCGAGTTCACACTCGGTCCGCTCTTTACCCCGCCGCTCCATGCTGATGGCAGTGGCGGGTCAGCCGGCACGATTCAGCGCCCGGCCATCGACGGCGGTGCGAACTGGGGTGGTGCCGGTGTGGACCCAGAAACTGGCATCCTTTACGTACCGTCCCACAATCGCTTCTCGGTGTTACATTTCTATACACCAGATGAAGCCGTCGGCGGTACGATGCAATTCACGCAAGGCGCATTCGGTGGCGGGCGACAACCCGCCATGCCCCAAGGACTACCGTTGTTCAAACCACCGTACTCGCGGATGACCGCCATCGATTTAAACACAGGAGAAATTGCCTGGATGCAACCGAATGGCGATGGCAATCGTCTCCGGAATCATCCAATGCTGCGTGACCTCGACCTGCCACCACTTGGCGGCGATGGACGAGGGGGACCCTTGGTAACGAAAACGCTACTCATTAGTGCGCTCAGCGCTGGAGGCTCAGAAGGCGGACCGCGCCTCATCGCACGGAACAAGGCAACTGGTGACATTGTCGGATCGATCGACCTCCCGAGTGGTGCCATCGGGACACCGATGACCTACATTCTTGATGGTCGGCAGTACATCGGATTGACGATTGGCGGCCCTCGCCTGATTGCATTCGCGCTACCTGAGTAAGAACAAGACCGTAAAATGTAGTGCCGACAGTAATAGTTTCAATTAGGATGCAGTCTACGTAATGACACGTGACTTTTCTAAGTAGGGAACGATGGCAAAGGCATACCTCATTGGGCACGTCACCGTAAACAACCCAGAACGGTTCATGAATGAATACGGTGCACCGGTTGAAGCAACCATTACCGCGTTTAACGGACGCTTTCTAGCGCGTGGTGGCGAGGTCACCTACCAAGAAGGTGACTCGCTCGGAGACATCAACGTGATCGTTGAATTTCCCGACAGAACCTCGGCGACCGCCTGGCTCAACAGTGAGGCCTACCAGGCCATTCTGCCTGGGCGCACAGAAAACACTGACGGTCATTTTGTGCTTGTGGATGGCGTTCCGGATTAACTCTGCTCGACCAGTGATACCCACCTAGCTAAGTCACGACCGGCCCGTCGGCCTCAAGACAAGATAGCTCCGCTGCTCTTGCCTTAGACCCGATCAATCTTGCGGTGTTGGGAGCAACCCATCACGTTCGATCCATTCCCCGAGCCGCATAACCTGGTCAATGTCGAGAGTGTTCCGGATATCAGACAGCGGGTCGGCATTGAGCACAATCAGGTCTGCGACCTTCCCCGCCTCAAGCGTCCCAAAATCTGCTTCACCGACAGGAGGCATCCGCCCTGCACCGGTTGCCGTTGCCGCAACAATCGCCTCCATCGGTGTTAATCCTGCCTCGACGTACAACTCCATCTCATGATGCATGCCCCATCCAAATGGAACGTTCGGGGTGCCGGCATCATTCCCGAGTGCCACCTTAACACCAGCGTCATGGATCGTCTTGACAAAGTCTTGAACCTGTCTGAATTGGGCTTTCTGATCGGCGAAACCGGGACTGTTGACAATTTCAGCCCGTACTTCTGGATCATCCAACCGAG
>CAYFJM010000254.1:0-3235 GCA_964343415.1 uncultured Vicinamibacteraceae bacterium
CGGCCTGGGTCGACTCCGGAGGACCTAGACACACTCGTCGAGCAACGCTTCCTTCGAAAACGTTATCGGGACCCGATGACGAACCACGGTGACTTTCGAATCCTTCTGCAGAGCGATCTTGTTTCAATCGAATCTGGGCGAATATCAGATGACCGCGGCCAAGCAGAGCCTACGACTGTTCAGGACTCTTCGGATCTCAGTGCATTTGAAGAGGGCGGTGGCCTTGCCGGTGGGATAGTGGGAGTCGTCAGTACAAGTACCGCGTCGTCGATTAGGTCATATAACGGTCGAAACCGCTACGATGAGTGGTTCTTCATTCATACAGTGCCGGAGGAAGTTGACACACCCGTAGGGCAGGCGAATAGCGGTGACGGAAGCACGGCGTCCGAAGCCATTCGGGCAAGTCCGGCGCCACGATAATCTAGAGACAAGGCCTACAATCTCAGAAATCAGTTACTTCCATACCGACGGACCACAAGCAGCATGGCTCCCAGGCTTAACAGAACACAAAGCAGGCCAAGTAGCACGTCGGTAAAAATTATCAGATAGATGCCAGTCAACATGCTGTAGACACTCGCCACCCCTAGTCCCCATCGATAAACGAGTGGGAGAAACGGTTCAGAGCGAGTTGACTCTAGTCTGTCGCGTACGTGAGACCAACCCGGTCCAGCAGGTCGAACTTTGATATAGAACGCACTAAGATGAGCCAGCGGTTCTGATGGAGTCAAGATAGTTACAAC
The DNA here is from genome assembly GCA_964343415.1 of uncultured Vicinamibacteraceae bacterium. Classification (GTDB taxonomy): domain Bacteria; phylum Acidobacteriota; class Vicinamibacteria; order Vicinamibacterales; family UBA8438; genus DTWD01. Next base: position 741 of record CAYFJM010000254.1, read on the forward strand.
AACCCAACAGAGCGTTGTGAACGGCACGATATAGTAGAGCGTTTCCGGAAATGCGACAGAACTCATTGTCCGCATCACCACAAAGCCGATTATCGAACTTACAATCGCCGCAATCTCGGATACGGCAGTCACTCGCCACCAATACCAGCGCAGAATCAGCACAAGACCGATACCAGCGCCAGACTCTAACATCAGTTCCCAGGCTTGTCGGACTGATTGCAACGTAAATGTCACTCCAGCACTCAAGACTAAAATGATTACTGTTACGATGCGCGCGACATTGACCAGACGTCGTTCGGATGCCGATGGGTTGACGAAGCGCTTGTACCAGTCATTAACTACGTAGGATGTACCCCAATTCAATTGCGTCGACACCGTGGACATAAACGCTGCGAAAAAGCCGCCAATGACTACACCCATCCATCCTGCAGGTAGGTAATCCCGCATGATTAAGACGTAACCAGATTCCGGGTCGCTAAGTCCGGGGTAGAGGACGAGGGAAGCTAAGCCCACAAGAATCCAAGGCCACGGGCGTATGCAATAGTGGGCGATAGTAAACCACCACGTTGCAAGAAGGGCATGCTTTTCCGATCGAGTCGCCATGATGCGTTGAGCAATGTAGCCGCCACCACCAGGCTCTTGACCCGGGTACCAAGTTGACCACCATTGAATGCCGAGATATGCAATAAACGCTGACATCGGCAAAGCGACTGCTGAAAGTACGTCAGTGTCTGAACCCGTTCCAGAAATCGTCGGCCAAAGTGTCACCGTTTCGGCCGGCAACAATACCAGTAGCGATTGAACGCCGCCAATATCCGACGACGAAATTACGAAGTATGCAAGCGCTGTGGTCCCTGCCATCGCGACAACAAATTGCATGAAGTCGGCCACAATGACCCCGCGAAGACCAGTGATCGCAGAATAGCCCCCCGCAACACACAGGCCAAGAAGAACTGCATTGAGTTCGTTCCATCCCAATGCAATAGACAATATTTTTGCCATTGCAAGATTGACCCAACCAATGATCAAACAGTTCACTGGCACTCCCAGGTATAACGCTCGAACGCCTCGAAGAATCGCCGCTGAATGACCCGTATAGCGAAGTTCGGTAAATTCAACATCCGTTAGAATGCCTGCGCGGCGCCATAGATGCGAAAAGAATACGACGGTCAAAACGCTACCAAACGCGGCGTTCCACCAGAGCCAATTGCCGGCTAATCCATAGGCAGCGATCAACCCCGTGACAACCAACGGCGTGTCGGCGGCAAAAGTGGTTGCTACCATCGACGTGCCAGATAACCACCATGGCAGGTCTCGACCAGCAAGGAAATATTGACTCAAATTTCTTCCCGCTACCTTGGTTCGCAAAGCCCCGACGGCCACGGGTGCGATCACGGTTACGGAAAGGAGTAACCAGTCAAGAGTGGTAAATGTCACGACGATTGTTGTCGGCTACGCATGATCGTGTCATGCAGAACCGGTCTAAAAGTCTCGATCTTGCGATTATCTCGAGTCGGATGAACTCGATTGCTCAGCAAAACCACATATGTGTTCTGTTCCGGATCTATCCAAAGAGAAGTTCCCGTAAAGCCGGTGTGACCAAAGGCCTCGTCGGACATCCAGCGGCCACAAGACGATGTCGGCAGCATCGTGTCCCATCCCAATGCTCGAGAGCTATTAGGGACGTTCGTCCTGCGCCGAAATACTTGAACCGTTTCCGTCGTGCCGAATGTGGTGTCACCAAAAATTGACCGGAGGGTATCCCGCGCGAATGCCCCGACGCTCTTGACCGTCCCGAAAAGTCCAGCGTGTCCCGAGACACCACCAAGGGCGTAGCAGTTTTCGTCGTGAACCTCGCCGTGAAGTAATCTGCCACGCCAGTGATCCCATTCAGTCGGAGCCATTCGCGTTTTCCACGACGCTGGCGGCTGGAAGCAGATATCTCCCCAGTTCCGTTCCTCGGCAATTAATCGAAACTGTGTGTCGAGTGAGTGTTCATCCGGAGAAAGATCACTCAGGAGAAGACCAAGAATGATGTACCCGAGATCACTGTAAACCGCTTGTGAACGTGGTACGTACGTCAGTGGCATTGAGCAAATTGACGTTTCAAAGTCTTTCCGACCAACATGGTCAAGAAATAGGGGCGCATGCGCAGGTAATCCACTTGAATGTGACAAAAGATCGCGCGCGCTAACTATTCTCCGCGCCCTCGAGTTCCATGCAGGCAGCGCAGTCTCGATCGGACTATCAAGATCGAGTCGCAAGGCATCCACCTGCCGGATAGCTACGGTTGTCGTAGCGATAACTTTTGTCAGGGATGCCAAATCGAAGACGGTTTCGGACGACGCAGCCTTTTCGCCGTCAGCATTTGAAATGGTCCCCGCGGCGTAGGACCATTGACATCCCTCGGCATCACCAACCTCTACAACAGCCGATGGAAATACACCCGAACGGACCGCATCTTCAATAAGACGCTTTGCGTCTGTATACATCTC
>CAYFJM010000255.1:0-3231 GCA_964343415.1 uncultured Vicinamibacteraceae bacterium
CCTCTAGTAAAGATTCCACTTCATCACGTCTGTCTCTCAGACGTCTTGAGAAACGTCGGCCCTCCACTGTCCCAACAAGCCGGTCTTCCTCCCAAATCACATCACGCGCCCAATTGCCTCGCGATGGAAATGTGGCGAGTAAACGGCCATCTTCCGCGCTGCCAAAAATGATGTTACCGTCAGGAATCGTAAAGATATGCTGCCAAAAAGAATATGCAGGCCGATACTCACGAAACGCGGCTTCATCGTCCGCAAGGCGCGTACGCGTATGGTAGTAGGCAGAACGTGCAGTTTGAGCGGCATCAAAGGGTTCGGGCTGCGCCGACAACACGACACCCAGTCCGATCAGACCAATGAGACCTGCTACAAAACCCCACAGTTTAGGCGCCATCGCGGGATTATACGGTCTTTATCCAATTTCCCTGTTAGGCTGAGACAAATGACTGGCAGAAAAATTCTATCCGGTCTGGCGTTAGTAGCTCTTTTGACAGGTTGTTCAACTGGCCAGACTGAGTTAAGTGAAACGGTTAGCCTCCTTCGATTGCCGGAAGGTGGACGCCTTCCACACGCCGTCATTGATAGCGCTGGCACTGTGCATGTGGTCTATTTTGAAGGTGAACCGAGGTCAGGAGACCTGCGTTACGTGACACGAACCATTGACGCACTGACGTGGTCTGAACCTATGTATGTCAATAGCCAACCTGGGACCGTCGTTGGTATCGGGCCAATCGATGGCGGACAAATCGCTCTCGGCAAGAATGATCGTGTACATGTCGTCTGGTTCAAACTCAATCGAACAGAATTTTTATACACACGAACAACAGAGGACGGCACAGCCTTCGAACCCCAATTCAGCCTTGCCGCTGGAGAAGGAGTAGAGGCAGGCCCTTCAGTCGCCGCCGACAGCGTGGGTAATGTGTATGTGTTCTGGCATACCGGCGAACCACCGGAGTCTGAACGCTCGGTCTTCATGGCCACGTCGAATGACGATGGAAAACGGTTTACCGCCGCTCGCCCGATTAGCCACCCAAGTGAAGGAGCGTGTGACTGCTGTGCGCTCCACGCTCGGACGGATAATGCCGGGGCCGTGTATGTGTCCTATCGAGGAGCAGGAAACAATATCCGTCGAGGTCAACGTCTGTTAACCTCGCATGATCAAGGAACAACTTTTTCTGACGAATTAATCGATCTGTGGGAAATCAATGCATGCCCGATTTCAACAACCGGGCTCACGAGTAGCCCGACCGGTATGACCGTAGCCTGGGAAACAGAAGGACAAGTTTATTTCACAAAGACAGAGTCGCTTGGACAACCGGTATCCCCCAGTGGTCCCGCCGAAGCCCGACGTCGTAACCCACGTGTCGCCATCAATCACCTCGGGGAATCTCTTCTCGTGTGGGGTGATGCGATTAGCTGGCAAGCCGGTGGCTCATTTCATTGGCAACAATTCGACAGTGCAGGCCAACCGATGGGCACCTCCGGCACCGGTGCTGAAATCCCAGACGGGAGTTTGCCAGCCGTCGTTGCCGAACCAGACGGAACGTTTCTCGTCATCTACTAAAACCCGCTCACACGTTGGAAGCAATGAAAAAGAAAGGCCTCGTGGGACGATAAGTCCCACGAGGCCTTTCAGAATTTACTACTTAAGCCGTTCGTTCGTTAGTTCGCCGCGACGTATTTTGTCAGTCCGCCACCAGCAAATGGGCGCGAAGCTGGACCTTCTGCTACAAACACATTGCCGTCTGCATCCACCGCAATACCTTCACCGGCAAGGCCTTGTAAGACCCGTCCTTCAGCAGGAATGTGCGGAGGAATAAACCCAGTCACCAGGTCTTCACCTGCCGGACCGATCCGAACACCATCCATCCAGCCGTAGTGATTACCTTCTGACGACTCTGAGTCGATTGCATAAAGCATGTCGTCTGCCGTAATGAACAACCCACTGACCCGGCTGAACTGCTGGTAAATATCCAGTAATTCGCCTTCCTGGTCAAACACCTGAATACGGTGATTCCCTCGGTCAGCCACATACAAACGACCCTGCGAATCAAACTCTAATGCATGGGGCGTTCTGAACTGACCAGGTCGGAATCCAATTTCACCCCACTCCTTGATGAAATTTCCTTCACTGTCGAACTTCAGAATGCGTCCAGTCCGACCCTCTGGCGGATCGGGACTCTGCCCGCTGTGCCCATCGGACACGAAGATGTCTCCATTGGGCGCCGTAATGACATCGCACGGCTCGTTAAGTTGACCCGGTCCCGTTCCAGGGGTTCCGGCTTCACCCAACGTCATAAGCACTTCGCCTTCAGGGCTGAACTTAATTACCTGGTGCCCTTTGGTTCCCGCTTCATTGCCCTGCGAGTCTGTGACCCACACATTGCCATCATCATCAACGTGTAAACCATGCGGCAATACGAAAAGCCCTGCGCCAAAGTTTGCCAACACTTCTCCTGTGTGCCGGTCGTACTTCAGGATCGGGTCCACATCAGAATTGGCCTCGCACCCACCATCGAGCCCATTGGCACCACAGCGGTCATATACCCAGATGTGTCCGTCGGGACCAATGTCAATGCCAGCTGTCGAACCCCATGTGCGCCCATCGGGAAGGTCTGCCCACTGTGTAATGACCTCGGAGGTCGGATTCGGCAATTGCCGATCGATAAATCCCGTGTTGGTAGCAGAGTCCTCTTCTACTGCCATTGCTTCTTCAGCTGGTGCCGTCGCTCCACCACCGCAGGCAACCACTGCTGCCAACGACAACGACAAGAACACCATGCTAATACCCTTCAAATAATCACTCATTCTGCCCTCTCCTCAGTAGACCATCGGGGCAATCCTATCCCCATCCTGCCCATCACGTGAAACAGAAGTTACGATACATCACGTTTTAGATAAAAATACAGAAACTATTTACTATGGGCCCATACCGGATAAGCCTTTTACTTACTATCGGAACCATCGTCGCCATTCCCCATGGCGCACTAGCGCAATCCCCCGTGCCTCGTATGCCATGGGGTAGCCCCGACCTCGGTGGCATCTGGAACCATGGGACAGCAACACCGCTTGAGCGCCCTGACCACTATGCGGGACGCGAACGGTTGGACGATACTGAAATTGCGGAACTCAACGCCCAGCAACGTGCCAGCGATGGTGCGTTGGCACGACGCGCCGTCTGGTGGGAACGCGGATTGTCCGATGGGAGAACCGCTCTGATCACCGAACCCCGTG
>CAYFJM010000256.1:0-3228 GCA_964343415.1 uncultured Vicinamibacteraceae bacterium
CGTGGGCACTCATCAAAACCAAAATCATCACGATAGGTTGTCGGATAGGCATACCGCCATACCGGTTCGCCTGTATCCGCCATGAACGCCTCTAAGACTTCCTCTCCAGCTACACGATGAAAAAGCAGGACACGGCCCTTAGCAACAACCGGGCCGGCAAAACCTTCACCAACAGATCGTCTCCAGATCTCCCGGGGCGATTCACCCACCCATTCCAGAGCTAACGCGGGACCGTCATAGACGCCATCGCGGTCTGGCCCCAAAAACTGTGGCCAATCTTGTGCAATCAGCGACACACCTGTAATTACAATAAAAGAAAACACACAGACACCGCAGTGCAAATGCATCATCTTAGTTACGAATTGATTTTTCCCCCAATGCCTCATAATTTTTTCTCGGTTTTGAAATGCCAGAACCCTTACAAGCCCTAGCCCATTCTTTTGCTAACATCGCGTAAACCACATGGTCAACAAAATGATCGTAAAGCCATTCGGCTTCGTGTAGGAGTCCTTCCTCGTTAAAACATAGTCGGATTGGTATCGCTCGACTTTTTTGATTATCCACAGCACAACGAATCTCGACCCGATTCAATCGCAATTCGCTAAATACCTGTTCAATCAACGCACTACACGACGCTGTCACCATACCCTGCCCTTGATGACTTGCATCGAGCCAATACCCCAGTGAAGTCAAACGATTACACCAATCTATACGATGACCCACAATACCGACGATATCGTCGTCAGACTTGATTGCCAATTGTGCGCCTTTGTGCCGCTCACTCTGCGATTGGACGGCACGAATGAAAACCCTTGTATCATCAACCCGGCGGATGGTATCCAGCCACGGCAGCCATTTCCGAAGATAACTTCGATTGACTTCAGTGAGTGAAAACAATTCCTCAGCATCTGATAGTTCGAGTGGAACCAGTTGAATTTGGTTGCTCACCGTAATCGTCTGCATGAAGTGATTTCGCTATGATTGTGCAAGATTGTTACCGATTATACGGGGCGCAAGCCCGGGAACCACTGAGGAGCACATCAACCTATGTCCACTAGGCTAAATCATCGGCACATGCACTTAAATGGAATTTCGGCGTTGACACTTACGGTAGTCCTTTCGTTTGGGTTCTCAAAGATCATCGTCGCGCAGGACGATACACAGTCAGTAAGCATGGTCGAACTAACCGGTGAAGGTGCTCAATATTGGCCTCGGTGGCGTGGACCGTCAGGACAAGGAATCGTTTCTACTAGCAACTATCCTGACCATTGGACGGCTACGGACAATGTACTTTGGCGGACACGTCTGTTAGGACAAGGAAATTCATCTCCGATCGTGTGGGGTGATTACATCATCCTGACAAGTGGTCGAAACAGAGGAAGACAACTCTTCATCGAAGCGTACCGACGGTCAGATGGCACCCTACGATGGGAAACGGAAGTTGCGCCAGGCAACCCTGAACGCGTCCACTCGAAAAACGGTCCAGCATCGGCTACCCCAACGACTGATGGCAAACAGATCTTCGCGTCACTGGGTGGAAGGGGCATCGTATCACTCGATTTCGATGGAAATATTCTCTGGCACTCAACTGTAGGCTCAATCAATAACTACCATGGACCTGCAGGCTCACCACTTTTATACGATGACCTACTCTTTGTTTACCAAGACCAACGTGGTGGTGGCTTTGTCGCCGCGTACGATACCACCACTGGGAATGAGGTATGGCGCACGGAAAGAGACGCCAGCGTCGGTTGGGGTTCACCGATCGCAATCCGGGTTGGTGACCACGATGAATTGATCATCAGTAGCCAAAACACCGTCAACGCCTACAATCCAAAAACCGGCACCGAGCTATGGCAGTGTGGCGGTAATCTCTTTGAGGTAATTCCGACACCCGTCGTTGAGGCGGGGCTAATCTTCTGCGCCTCGGGACGAGCAGGCCCGACACTTGCTATCCGACCAGGCGGAGAAGGAGACGTAACGGACACCCATATCGCCTGGTCTACATCACGCGGGTCTCCGTTTGTACCCTCTCCAGTCGCGTACGATGGATACCTTTACACGATCAATGACATGTCAAGCATCATCACCTGCTTCGACGCAGCAACAGGAACGGTGATGTGGCAACAACGACTTGGCCGAGCAAGACGCGAAGGCATCTCCGCGTCACCGGTTGTTGTTGATAACAAAATATTCGTCACAAACGATGATGGCATTACATTCGTACTAAAAACAGGACCTGAGTTTGAACTCCTTCACACCAATAACATTGGAGCACAAACGCTTGCGTCTCCGGCTCTCGTTGACGGCATCTGGTATATCAGAACCGTCGATGAGCTAATCGCTATTGGCCACTGATCGTACATTGATAGCTACAGCACACTTTTGATATCTCGATAAGCAACCGACACCATTTAACCACCGTGCTTCATCAAAAAATGGCTAATGGGTTCAACGGTGACCCTGTACCACCATCCATTGCAAGTGGCGCCGCAACAAGCAGGAATTCCCATCGGTTTTGACGGGCCGCCTCCACCGCCACCGCTTCCAAATCAAGATTGTCAAAGAGCGGCATCCCCATCGCAACGATCGTCAACTGGTGAATTGGTTGTGTAACACCGTCCACCCCGGACGGCATAACGTCGTTTGTTCCGTCGCCACCAAGCATTGCGACACCCCGCTCACGTAGCCAGGGAGCAACAGATGCATGCAAACCGGACGACTGCTCAGATGTCGCCCACGCCCCCACATCAGCACGGCGCGCCCAGCGTCCGCTTCGGACAAAGACAATATCCCCAGGTTCGACCCGTACTCCGGTCTCACGTTCCCACGCCTCAAGGTCATCCACGTAGATAGGCGTCCCTGGGTCAAGGTAGTCAACGCCCTTGAGACGAGCGATATCCATCAGGATACCTCGCGTAACGATGCCCTGCTTAAAATTGATAATCGCTAACTTCGCACACCCTGCCGGCGTCACCTCCTCATCACGTACATAGCCGTTGTACATACGGCCGGCGTGCATCATGTGACATAGTGAATCCATATGCGAGTGCGCGTACCCATGGTAGGCGAAGGTGTACCGGTCGCTACGGAATGGCCCAGGACGGTCCGGACCAAGCATTTCTCGTCCAATTGGCGATGTCGCATCAGCGGCTCGTTCGGTGAGATAATTATGCGACAGGGAAACCGAGACGCCGGCTGTCGCGAGCGCCAGCGCCGAGCGACGTT
>CAYFJM010000257.1:0-3223 GCA_964343415.1 uncultured Vicinamibacteraceae bacterium
CACAGAAACCGACGGCCCCAAAGCCGAGGCGCTCTACACAAACTGCCGTGGCGATGCCGCCAGTCGCTCCGGATCGGAATGAATCCGCGTCATCGATGGGTGAGAAGTTGCCGGCTGCTGAACAGGGGATGTCTGGTGTTTCGGCCGATCTATCTGAGCAAAAAGCCAAACTTATGGCCGCTATCAAGCAGGAAAAAAAGTTCTTCTATGGAACGGTCGTCGCGCAGGCGCAACGGATTGAACTAGGGCCTGAGGCTGTGACATTTACGTTTACGCCGGGACAGAAAACGTTAGCGGCACAATTAGCCCAGAATATGCCGTGGCTTGAAGAAATAGCCCAGGTGGCGTTGGGGCGAAAGCTTTCAGTGCGTAGTGCAGAGGGGATGGTGTCGCCGTCTGAGTCGTTGTCCGGAGAGTTATCAATGGCATCTGCAGAGTCGGCGGTACCGGAGGCGAAAACTGACAGGCAGGAGGCGGAGACCCTTCGTCCGCGGGTAATGGATGATACGTTTGTGAAAGCGATGGTCGACGTGTTGTCGGCTGAGATTGATGATGTGCAGAAACTGTGATGGGTGGAGAAGTTGTTTTGGTGGAACACTCTCGACACGCGTACTATGATCAACTAACACAAGGTCGTTAGAGCCGTTATGAATATTCAGAAGATGATGAAGCAGGCGCAGGAGATGCAGGAGCAACTGCAGCGTGAACTCGCTCAAACTCAGGTTGAAGCTACCGCGGGGGGTGGCATGGTCACGGTTGTCATGACAGGAGTCAAACAACTCCGCAGTGTGACCATCGACCCGGAGGTGGTTTCCAAGGATGATGTAGAGATGCTGCAAGATCTGATCGTTGCGGCGATCAATGATGCTCAACGGAAGGTCGATGATGAGGTCTCCGGTAAGATGGGAGGCATGATGGGTGGGCTGAAGATTCCCGGATTGACGGGATGAAAGAACTCGGCCCGCTCCGTGCGTTGGTCGAACAACTCCAACGACTCCCTGGCATTGGTGCCAAGGGTGCGCAACGCCTTGCCTTTCATATGCTCAGAGAACCGCGCGATGATGTCGAAGCGTTGATTGACAGTATTCGGGCGGTCAAAGAGCAAATTACATACTGTTCGATTTGTCACAACATTACGGATGCTGACCCGTGCTATTACTGCACGGACGAGGTGCGCGACCGGTCGGTCATTTGCGTGGTTGAAGATCCGCACAATGTGACGGCCGTTGAGAAGACGCACGAATTTAACGGGACCTACCACGTTTTGATGGGAGCTCTGTCGCCACTCCAAGGGGTTGGTCCCGACGATTTACGTATCAAGAGTCTTCTCGCGCGTGTTGGTGACGGTGGTGTCGAAGAAGTGATTTTGGCGACGAACCCGAATGTAGAAGGAGAAGCAACCGCTATTTATTTGGCCAAGCTATTGAAGCCGTTGGGTGTGCGCGTCACCCGCATTGCGATGGGACTTCCGGTCGGTAGTGACCTTGAATATGTAGACGATGTCACGATTCACAAGGCGATGGAAGGTCGGCGTGAATTGTAGTGTTGGAACCGTGTTCTCGCTTGACGGTTGAGTCATCGTCCGGAAGTGTGAATTTACGTGGCCGTTACACGTGAGGTAATCGGTAAACGCGCTTGGCTGTATCGTGAAACATTGCGGCCCGCTCCGTGGTCGAAAATTCCGCGGACAATTTTTTGAACTGGTTCCAAAGCACAGTATACGAGCAGGATAACTTGTCGACCGGAAAGTTGCTTTCGAACATACACCGGTCTGGCCCGAACTGCTCGAACATGTAGTCGTACCACGGGCGATTCGCTTCGACCAATTGATCTGATGTTGGTGGCTGGTCGCGTTCGTGCCAACCGTAGCCGTTGACCACCATTTGGATGCCACCCACTTTGGCAACGACGTTCTGGTGTTTTGCTAGTTCAGCCACAGCTGGTTTCCAGGCGGTGAAGACCTCGTCGCGACGGTTAGCGTAGGGACCTATCCCGATAGGTCCTCCCAAGTGGTTAAAGATGATCGTTGTGTCGGGAAAAGCGCCGGCGAGGTTTGCGAGATCAGTGATGTGGGTGTGATAAACCCAGCCTTCAAACGAGAGTCCATAGGTGCGGAGGTGCGCGTAGCCTCTCCGGAAGTCCGAGTCGAGCAACAGATGTTCAGGGCCTGATGGTCGTCGGGCGACTACAGGCGGTTCCGCCCACGCCGCCCGGTGTCTTATGCCTCTGAAACGTTGAGGGCTTGCCGCTATTTGGGCCTCAAGTACCGGCACAACACGGTCGCCGAGCAGCAGGTTGGCGCTGCCAACGATGCCCGTTCCAACACGGGTCTCTCCATATTGGCCACTAGCACTCTTCGCTGCGACGCCTTGCACGAACTCTGTTTCTCCCACGACCCGGAGTTCCTCGGGTCCGTCGCCCCGATACATTGACGTGCATTCGACAAATACGGTCTGCCGTACGTTGTGTTCTTGCGTATCTTCAAGGAGTTCTTCCAGGAGATACCGGTTGCCGGGGCGATCCCACAGATGGTGATGAGGATCGATAATGGGAAGGTCCGGCTCAAGTGCTGGTTCTGTGGTTTGTGCTAGCCACTGCTGACGGGGCCCTGTGGCCGCACGCGGTTGTTGAGCCTGTGTGAGTTTCGGAGCGAGGCCGGTCAATAAACTACCAGCAACGCCGCCGAGGGCGTATGCTCCGGCACGACCAACAAAGCGTCGACGTGTGATCTCATCCATCCGTATAATCCTTATTCGTTGGGGTGCTGTGGTTGCAAAAGCACTAGCAGTTAATTATGGCGTTGGCTCAATCTTGAGTAATGCGCCATCATCCGCGTCTGTCAGGACATAAAGGAAGCCATCTGGACCTTCGCGTACTTCCCGGATCCGTTGCCTGAGTTCAGTCAACATCGACTCGCGACGAAGTTCTTCGGTCTTAGCATTGAAAACAATACGTTCTAGGTGTCCTGTGCCAGGTATTCCACCTTCTCGGAGGGAGCCTACGAACACGTTACCTTTCCACGCCGGAAATTGGTCACCGGTATAGACGGCCATCCCGGCGGCCGCAATGGCGGGTAGCCACACAACCAATGGTGTTTCGATGCCGTCACGTGTTGGTTCGTAGAGGCGTGCTCCGGAATAGTCACGACCAAAGCTGACGATGGGCCATCCGTCGCTGGGGATCAGAGAGGCACGACACAGCGTTGGATCAGCACAACCAAGTT
>CAYFJM010000258.1:0-3218 GCA_964343415.1 uncultured Vicinamibacteraceae bacterium
CGTGCCCTACCGAGGAACCGTCACTAATCACGACATGAGATCCCAACCACACGTTATCGTCAACTTCTATACCACGTGCAATACGCGCCTGATAGAGAACGGGCGTGTCCGTGCGACTATGTTCGTGGTCTCCTCCGACGAGATACGTATAGGCAGCCACCAAGGTGTCTTTCCCAAGTCGGACCTTACCTCCAGAAAATATCTCGCAATTAAAACCAATGTTTGCACGATCATCAATAATAATGTCGCCGTTTTTACAACTGAGAATCGTGTTGCGACCAACGAAGACCCCGTCTCCAATCATAATCCCCACATTCGTGGTGCCTTTGGCATCGAGAACACATCCATCATCAATGACGACGTTGTCTCCAATTAAGATCTTATGGGGATGTCGTAACACCACATTCGCGCCGAAAGTCACGTTCGCGCCAACCCGGCCAAGAAGATACGGATAGAGCTTGGACCGTAACAAGAAACCGAGTGCACCGGGCAGCCAACTACATGTAGTGACGATCGCTTCGTACTTGATTAGTGCCCATAGAGACGTACGACCAATCACGAGTTCAGCATAACGCTCCGCCTTGGAACGTCCTGGCGCAAACAACTCGTCTTGAATCGCAGTGATCTTAGGACCACCACCAGTTACCTGTCTGTCAGGGTCAATGTCCGAAGACATGATAAGCCCTACCTAACTGATTCCCGGTTCTTGATCGTGAGTCTTTCATAAACCGCATATCCACGATCATAGTAATGGAAAGACAATCTTGCGCATTCACGAATAGCATCGAAAAAGAACAATCCAGCTGCGAGATCGCTATTAGCGTTCATATTAGTTTCCTAAAACCGGATACGAATCCCGCCACCGATCTCGAGGCCACCTACGGCAAGTGACAAATTACCGGTTTTCGCTGCAGGAAATACAACAATACCATCCGTATAGCGCAGTAAGAATCCAACGCCGACAAATCTCGTTGCCATATATGTCACATCAACACCAACGTGCCCACCAACACTATTCCGTCGATGTTGACCGAGCTGTAACTGATCAATTTTAACCGCTGCGAAAGGTGGTCCCCCAGATTCCACAGCTGTAACATTCGTGACGACCCCTTGGGTGAGATTGAAAAATGAAACTCCTCCAAACGGGGTTACATCGAGTTTATCGAAGACTGGGAACCGCCACCCACCAAACACGTGCGCCACTTGCAATCGATGTAGTGACTGTAAAGACCGAGACTCAAGAACCCTCGGGTTATTTTGATTAATCGGATGCGGAACAGAACCAGAAACCGCTGTCACATCCAACGTTTTAGATGCTGAATATCCACCACCTGCTATCAAGCCTTCCCACAAACGAAGGCTCCCTCCAACATCAGCAATAGGTGCAGCAGTAATCACGTGTCGCACAGATACTTTCGCGTCTCCGCCATATGCCCGGTATGACCACTGGTCTTCAAATTGTCGAACTCCGCTTTGCTTAACCAAACCATTGCCGTAAATTGTGAGACGTCCCTTAAGAAAAGTTTGCCCAAATTCGACCCGTGACGGAGTCGACTCCTGTCCTTGAGCCTGCGCCAGAGCGGGCAAGGGAATAAGGGCAACTCCTATGAATACAGAAGTGATACTGAACGTTTTCACAGTCTTTATATAGAGCACAGCGTCACTCACTCCACGACGTTTCGATGAATCCATCGGTAACTTCGAAGGCGGTCGGAACCGTGATTGGGATGTCATACAACGCCACTAGCCGCTCATAAAACGCATCGGCCATTACAGAATAGCCCTGCACCGTTGGATGAATATTGTCATCACCTATACACGACATCGGCTGACACGCCCCACCACTCAGGAGCTGATGGACATCCACGAGTTGAATTCCTTGACTTGCCGCCATACTTCGGAGTCGAGCGTTGTAGGGACCGACCAAAGCGGTATGGATGCCGGGGCCCGATTCACGAACAGGTGCAATCGTGGCCAAAATAGCAACGGCACCAGCTGCCTTAATGTCGTCAAGCATCTCCTCGATGCCATCAAGAGCCAGCTCGTCACGTGCCGCCTCCACTGCATCGGCTGCACCGAGGTCATTGGTGCCTTCCATCAGAATCACTACATCGGGTTGATGCCGCGCCAAAGCCGCACGAAGCCTTGCCGGAGCATCAGCTGCACGTTCCCCTGCTTCGCCTTCATTAATGACGCTAGGAGCTTGGTACTGATAAGCCTGTCGAAGCTTTCCCTGTAACTTGGTCGGATACGAATTCCATGGCTCAAGTGCCAAACGTATGGCGCCGAGAACTGGAATGGACACGACTCCAGACGTGATGCTATCCCCAAACGCAAGTATCTTTGACACTGATAGCTTTGGGGGAGACAAGACAACGACGTCAAACGTACAACTCGCAGCCTGACCAAGATTATCCGATGCCGAACAAGAAACACTCGTTCGCGCAATCGGGAACTCCGCACCAGACTCCGCATTACACGTAGTAGTCACCGGCGATTCGCCGCCGTCAGTGGTCGCCAACGAAAACGATACTGGCACCGCTTTTCCGTCAACAGACTGAACCTGTATATCAGCTGAGCACGCTATCCCAAGTTCCCCGACGCGTTCAGTATTAAGCGATGACGGCACCGTCGGAGGGACGACTGACGACTCGGAGCAAGCCGCTAGGATCAACGCAGCACACGAACAGGCCGTGAGTCGTCGTAGTGGAATGAAGGTAAGTTTAGGCAAAACGTTGAGGGTACTGCTTGCAATAAAGTCGCGTCAACGCCCCCACTCCAAAGATATAACAGCATCGGTGCAAATCCGTGCAGCTACTTTGGAGTAGAGAAGTCCATTTACCTGGACATTTCACTACTCTATTCTTGTTGTGGCGTGCTCTCCACAACATCCCGAACTACGTATATGGGCTTATTCTGAGACTCATGATAGGTCCTTGCCTGCATCTCCGCGAGCAACCCGAGCGTGACCAGCTGCATACCAGCAAATAAAAGCAAGATCCCGAGTAACAAGACAGGACGATCACCGATTGCCTGACCCGCAAACAAACGTACGTAGCCCAAATAACCCACAATCGCACCACCGAGAAATCCCATGAGTAATCCCGGAGGGCCAAACATTTGCAATGGTCTCGTCGAATAACTCAATAGAAATTTAACCGTCACCAAATCGAGCACCACGCGTGGCATCCGAGACAAGCCATATTTGGACACACCCT
>CAYFJM010000259.1:0-3215 GCA_964343415.1 uncultured Vicinamibacteraceae bacterium
GGGTGGCAACCCTGTAATCGGTGTTGGATCGAGCGCACCGTCTCTAATCAATCGTAGTGTGGTTCGATTCTGCTCAGTCACCAACATGTCACCGTTCGGGAGAAATGCCAGTGCCCACGGATACACCAGACCCTTGATCGGGACAACCCGTATCGGACCCGTCATCGTGTTCAAAGTAACCGGGGTATCAGCCAACATCGGCAGCGTGGACTCTGGTTGCTCGGCCGACACCATGCACGGTAGGGTCAGGACGTAAATCGAAAGCAACATCGATTGACTTCGTTTCATCGAATACTTCAAAACTAGTGCTGACATGAATGCCTTAGCCTATCTCGGAGAGGAAGTCGATTCAATATCTAAACCTCAACCAATGTAATCCCCGGGTTGCCCTGGTCGGTCCGCAGACATTCTTTCAATTCGGGGAATCGGGATCGTAGGTGCTGGCCGATTTTAGAATGCTGGTAATCCTCTCCACCGACGTATTGCTTAATCGTGCCAAGCCGTAACGCAACTTCAAGTTCCGTCCGAACAGCTTGCCTAATTGCACCACCGGTACCAGAGGATCCGTAGCCGTGGATCAGTCTAACGACACACATCCCTTCCTTACGGGCCTCGCATAATCCCCGATCCATGTGGCGGATCGCGTCGTCCACATAGGGGCGACCTTCTTCAAGATTGACTGTCACGACTAGCCGAGGCGACCGCTCCGTCGACGTGCGAGGCACACCCGATTGTGGTCGCTCGCAATAGGGACATTGTCGAGCGGACGACTCAATCTGATTACCGCATGTTGTGCAGTCCTTCATCCCAATGCGTCATTATGGAACAACGGAAGGAGCCAAATGACAACCCACGGAATACAACCAGCAAGCTGATGCAGTGTGGCCGGTCGAAAATTTTCCGGAGAAGACCCCAAGTCTCTAAGACCTCATTCCATCGGGTCGATCGCTCATAACTTTTCCATTTAGTGTACGCTCCGCCAAGGAATACTGTGCTTCCATCAAACACACCCTTTTTTACGGAGTACTCCCGATGCATGTAATCGTCCGTTGCCTCCCACTCATCATGCTCATCGGCTACCTGGCAACCCCTCTTTCGTCTCAAGACATTGGACCGACGGGCCCGATCCCCTACGACATTGTTGACGACTGGGCGACGCCATTTGCGGCCGAGGGCTTCGCCTTCGGCGGAAATTCAGGCGTCTATGCGGAGTCTCCTGATCGAATCGTTGTCCTCCAACGCGGTGAGACCCGTCTTCCGAACCCAGTCCCACCGGAATTCAATGGCTGGGCCGGACCATTATGGAACGTCCTTAGCGGGCGTGGACGCACATGGCAAAACTGCATCTACGTGCTCGACGGCAGCGGCAACGTCATCGAAGTATGGGACCAATGGGACTACCTCTTTGAAGGGTCAGACGGACCAGGACCCCACCGCATTCGAGTCAGTCCCTACGACCCGGAACGGCGTATCTGGATCGTCCACGAAACCGCGCATCAGATCTTCGTACTCTCGAACGATGGCAAAGAATTGCTACGAACATTCGGGGAACGAAATGTGAGTGGAACTGACGAGACCCATTTCGGCCTGCCACAAGACGTCGCATTTCTGCCCGATGGGCGGGTGCTCATCGCGGATGGCTACGAGAATTCTCGCGTCATGGTCCTTGATGCAGATTGGAACTACCTCACCGAATTTGGAAGTGCTGGAGAAGGCCCCGGTGAATTCCAGGTCGTTCACAGTATCGCGATGGCACCAGGCGGCAGAATTCTGGTCGCTGACCGGGATAATGACCGCGTTCAAATCTTCAGCGACTCAGATTACGCCTACATGGGGGAGATTCACGTCGGCGCACTTGCCCTCGACATTATCGTCAGCGGGAACCGCGTATTTATCTCAGATGTCGGACCAGCCAGACTCAGACAATTTGACCTCGATGGCAACCCCGTCTACACCTGGATTGCGCCGGGAGAGGACTCTCCACATTGGATCCGGGAAATGCATTCAATCGGCGTAGACTCGGACGGTAATCTGTACGCCGCAGATAATCAAAATGGACGGATCCAGAAGTTAGTTCCAAAACCGGATGCCGACCCAACCCTGCTCGTTGGCCAACCGTACGTACCTCGCTGATACAACAGCGCTCTTGGTAGAGTCGGAGTCCCCCACGATTCCACTGTCAGGGCGTATCCCGAGCTAACAGCGGTTCAAAGGGAACCTCCAACGAAAGTTGTTCCGTCCTCGGCACGTAACAAACCCTTTCGCTACACACCTGGTACAACACCGACAACGGGAGTGTCACGGTCTCTGGTCTATCCGCGTTTGTTCGGTGGAACACCTCTGCATTAGGAGTCACAGGGATCGCCACATCGACCAGTCCTTCGTAGACATTGAGTGTCACACCGAGTTCTGGAAACGGCCTTGAATGCGTCGCGGGATACTGTGGCTCACCGATCCGAAGACCAGGCACGTCCGGAACCGTCACTTCAGACGCAATGTAACCATCTGGAAGCGGTCGCCCATACACGTGAAGCCCGTCATCGAGTTCAAAGCGTACGTAGATGGTGGACCGCGTCTCGAATTTCAGAGACGTATCCGACAGGAACGCTGACAACGTAACCTGATCAGCACTGAGCTCCGCCGTCGGCGCTTCGTGGCGAGCTAGAATTTCGCCGATCGCTGAGTCGCGAATGGCACCCGCGGAATCACGAGTCCCATAATAACGATGAAAAAACTTCTCAGTGACAATCCCATTTTCATCCGTTACGTACACACCGGGAAACGGAAGACCGTAGTAGCTACGCCCAGCACCTTGCTCCGGATCGTCCGGCGTAATCAGCGTATTGAGTATGCCGAACTTCCGGATAACCGCTGAATCGGGATCAGAGAGCAGATCGTACGTCACGGCGTGTCCGTCTGCGAACGTTCTGAGTTGTTCTTCGCTGTCGTAGCTCACACCATAGACACGAATATTTTCTGCTTCAAACAACGCTAGGTTATTCTGCAGCTCGACCAGCTGCGTTCGACAGTACGGTCACCAGACCGCCGACCGATAGAACACCACAATCGACTTTGAATCGCCCCTATCGGCGTGGAAGTTAACAAGGCGGCCCTCTTGATTCAGCAGTGAGAATTCCGGAAGTCGTTCACCAATCTCCGGGCCGGTCGGAAAGTCCTCCGTCGCTGGGTAGCGCCGAGCCGGGTGACTCGCCGGA
>CAYFJM010000260.1:0-3214 GCA_964343415.1 uncultured Vicinamibacteraceae bacterium
GTTGGATACTGACCATCTACGAGCACGGCTGATGTTCCGCGGTCGATCCAGAAAGTGTTGTACCCTCCGACGTTACCGGCTGCACCTTGAGAACCGTCGCCACCTTCCGGTGGAGCTTCTCTGTTGGGGTTGCTCGCTTGGTTGCGATCGAGGTTGCGATCGAATGCTTCGCGTTCAAGAGCCGCTGCTTCCTCTTCCGTCAAGAATGCTTTTTCACCAAATCGTTCGGGGCGTTGCAGTGGAGTGAGTGTTGCGATGTCGTAGGTGCCGCTAAGGTCGGGGTGTCCACTCGGTGTTCGAGGGGTAGTGGTTGTTTGGGCGCCGATGGTGGCAGAAACGGTCAAGAATAGGAGCCCAACTGCCGGTAGAAGTCGATATAGGCAAATCATGAAACATCTCCACAGCTTTTAGCGACCTAAGCGCACATCTTCTTCAAGCACCCGTGCGCCACCTAAGATACCCCGAAAGGAATAATTTGCTTCGTGGCAAGCATACTCGTACACACGGGTACCTGTCATCGGCCAGATATATTCCCCGCTCCATGAGGATGTCCACACTGTCGGATCTTCGACGGTAAATTCATAAAGAAGAGAGTCATTTGAGAGCCGTGTAAACCGTTCGACAACGTGCAAATTACTTGTGGCACCATTTAATGCGGGTGAATCGTTGAAGTTGGTGGTGTCAACCACCAACGTGTCTCCCTCCCAGGTACCGACAGAATCACCTAGCCAGTTCCGAATGTGTGCGGGGCCGTGTTCTTGGTTTAATCTGACAATCCGGGCGTCATGCACCATTTCAGTCAAAATCATCACGTGGTCATCTGTCTGAACGATGCGTTTTAAGTTGTTATAGAGGACGGGAAGCATCGGTGGTCCAGCAGTCGAACCAAAGCCGAGAAGACACCTTTCTGCCAAGGGACGTATTTCTGGGTCATCATACGGTCCTGGTGCATCGAGGCCGTTTTCGATGAGCCACCAAGCGGTCCCACTGTTGGGGCGTTGGAACGCTGCTTGCTCAGCCAGTCGCTGACGAGCTGCAGGTGTTATTTCCGGTCGACGGCCATTGGGCGGGTCTGTGATGATTGAAGTTCGCCACTGCCCGTCAATTTGAAACGCGGAGTTTCCACGGTCCATCCAGAATGTGTTGTACCCTCCGACAGCTCCTGCGGCTCCGGTTGAACCATCCCCGCCAACAGGAGGTGCTGCGCTGGGTGGTGCACTTTCGACGTTGCGTTCTTCTGGGATGCCAAATACAGCCGCAAGTGCAATGGGTTCACCTTGCGCAATGGCCGCGGCTTCTTCTTCACTAAGCGTGAGTCGATCTCCGAAGATTTGAGAGCGCTCGAGTGGCGTCAACGTTGCGGTGTCATACGTGCCGGTGAGGTCCGGGTGGCCGGAGGCGGTACGTGGTATCTCTTGGGCAGGTAGCGGAATCCAAGAGGCGAAGACCAACAGTGAAGTGGCGATTGTGTAGCGCACAATGTCCTCGTGTCCTTATCGTGGTAAAGGGTTTCGACGAAATTCTCCAAAGAGTAATTCTTCGACAAATTCAACGCATTTGAAGTCCATTAAACGAGCACCTTCTTCGATGCGTCGGTAGAGAGGCATACTGATCGTCCACGGCTCAGTAAACACATCTGGATCTTCCATCGTAGCTTCGTACTGTATGTGGTTCGGACCTATCATGGTGTAGCGCTCTGTCACAACTAACTGATTTGTGTGGTGACTGCCGGCTCGGTCAAACCACGTCTGATCATTTTGCCCTGTAACTTCCACGACCAGCGTGTCATTGTCCCAATGCCCGACAGACTGCCCCATCCACGAGTCTGTTTCAGCAGGGCCTACGTCCTGCATATAGATTTCTCGAACGGCGCCTGCGAATTCGTATGCTAGGAAGACGCTACTGTCGTTCTGAAAGATTTGAAACGGGAAGGGCAGATAAGTTGCCCGTGGTACACCTGGCATGTAGCACTTGATTTCAGGGTCGCGTTCGACCCACTGCGAGTGATTCTCTTCTTTAAGCGCTCGCGCTTCTGGCGTGTACGGGATGCGGTCACCATTCTTGATGACACCCATACTGCCCGGTACAGCCCCGACGGCCCCAAGGGCGAGAACCGGTACGTCTGGAAGCATGCTGTGCGGTCCTTCCCGTAGTTGCATGGCTGGTCGAGCAATATGTGGCTCGACGTCGTAATTCGCTGCATTTAGGGCCTGCCAAATACCGTTAAGGTTTGGGGTTCCGCTCGAGAGTCTCGGTGGTTCATAGTCGTCGGGTTGGGCCGTACTCGATGAAATGCTGATCACGAGACTGAAAACAAATAAAGCGGCAGTAACGAATGATTTTTTCATTATTTCGATAACTCCGTAATTATCGACGCACAAATCGTTGGACTCGTTTTCCTTCCAAGGTTTCACCGACATAGATATTGCCGCTTGAGTCGACGGCGAGACTATGCGCCGCTGTAAACCCACCCGCTTGATGCCCGCCAAAACCAATCGTGTTGACGATAGATAGTTCGTTGCGATCGATAACCCAGATCTTCGCATTCATTCCATCGATGTTGTAGAGGTATTGCTGGTCGGCATCAGGAGAGAAGTCCACGTCAAATGCCGACCCGAAGCCAAGTGTTCTTGGTGCCATCACGAATTCATTGACGAAAGTGCCATCTGTTTCGAAGACCTGGATCCGATTGTTCACACGGTCACACACGTACAGCAAACCGTCGTTGGAACGTGTCGCACAATGAACCGGCCGTCCGAATTGTTGCGAGGGTTCTGCGTCTGGGTCGTACGTATAGGCGTCGTCAGTGGGAACATTGCCATAGGCGCCCCAATGTCGCTTGTACTCACCCGTATCAGCGTCAAAAATTGCGACCCGACGGTTTCCGTAGCCATCGGCGATGATTACTTCGTTCGTTTCTGGGTCTACGTCGATTTCGGCTGGTTGACCGAAATTGGCCGTGTCGTTGCTACCTTGACCTTGGCCGTGCGCACCGATTTGCATTAGAAAGTCACCACTTTTCGTGAATTTTAAAATGTGCGCATCGTCACCACCGCTGCCGCCAAGCCACACGTTGTCTAAATGGTCGATAAAGACACCGTGCTCTGAGTCAGGCCATTCGTAACCCTCCCCTGGACCGCCCCAGGCTTGGACCACGTCACCTTCTTGATTGAATTCGATAACTGGTGGAGCTGGTCGGCAACATTCTTCCGCG
>CAYFJM010000261.1:0-3214 GCA_964343415.1 uncultured Vicinamibacteraceae bacterium
GGTCGGCCGTATAGGCCCGTTCGGCTTCAGCCTTAGCGGTCGTCTCAGGTCTAACGGGCAGACGACCATTCGCCGGTTCGGTAATAAGTGACGTCCGCCGGTCCGGACTCACACTCCCACGATCAAACCAGAGCGCATTGTAAGAACCGACACTACCAGGCGGCGGTGCGACATCACGAGTAACCGCAATGTTCCGTTCAGCTGCTTCCTCCTCAGAATAGTACTCACGCTCGCCAAGGCTACTAGGGCGCTGTAACGGCGTAAGCGACGCATAAGACCACGTCCCTTGTAAGTTCGGGTCACCCCACGCCGTGCGCGCATTACCATCCGTCTTCGTCTGGCCCATAACAGGACCTGTCAAAGCAATTACCCACAAACACACAGCGAAAACCTCTGCGACCGTGCGGTTTTTCATAGCACACCTCATAGTTGTCGTTGCGCTACCATAGCGCCCCATTTCACTGCGTGCAAGACAAACGCGGTATGATTTGGATCCGAAAGCGAGGTTCATTATGGTTAGCCGTTCCACTCTACGTATCGTCGCTATACTCATCATTACTGCCATCGCATTAACAACACCTGCACTAGCTCAAAAAACCACTTTTGAACCACTACGTCTGGTGGATGGGCAACCTGATCTGAATGGAATTTGGAATAACGTGGGGTCTTCTCACATTCCCCTTGAACTCCCTGATGAATTCGCGGGCCGAGTACCGAGTCAGCAAGAAATTGACGACCTTGTAAAAGCACGCTCTGACCGCGGGAAATCCGCTACATGGCAGGGACACGAGAATAGTCGCGGAGTCGGCGCCTATGCCAATTACTGGTTCGACTGGTTTTGGAAAGAACCGACGGCGATTGATGCTCCAGCGCTACTTATAGAACCAGCCAATGGCAAGATGCCGAGCATGACGGAGAAGGGTCAGAAAAGCGTCGCGTACTACCGAGAGCACCTCCACGATTCCTACTCAACCATGGAAACAGGTGACCGGTGTTTATCACGGGGCACTTACGGCATCATGATGCCAACGGCCTACAACAACGGAAAAATGTTTTTCCACACACCGAATCACGTCGTAATTCTGAGCGAAATGATCCACAACGCTCGTATTATTCCGATAAGTACTGACCCTCACGTTAACGACTCGATCACCCAGTGGAACGGTGACCCCCGCGCGCGCTGGGACGAAAACACGCTCGTCGTCGAATCAAAAAATTTTAAAGCCGTTGGAAATCAACGCGGACCAGGTTCACGAGCACCTCAAACGGAAGCCCGACACGTCGTGGAACGCTTTTCGTTGCTCGATCAGGACACTCTGCACTATGAGCTACAAGTGAATGACCCGGAAACCTACACCGCACCGTGGACGGTCGCATTCAACTATAGACGTGACAACGAGTACCTTCAGTTTGAATACGCCTGTCACGAAGGAAACTACGCCGTCCCGAACTCGCTTAGCGGAGAACGCGCACAAGAAAATAAGTAGTCAGATTAGAGTGATGACTGAAAACTATCGCTCCCCAAGGGAATAAAGATCGAAACGTTTTAGGTGACCGATGCGGTTGCCGATTAGCGAGTAACTCTTGAAACTCGCGAACATCAAACGTCATCAAATTTTCGTCAGGCGGACGGAATTTGATGACGTTTGAAACACTGGAAAAAGCGAAAGCGGCAGAATCTTCATTGCAGGCCCAGGTCGGGCCAGCCCGTTGCTCAGGGTCGAACGCGCACGTACTTCCTCAGCGTTCGTGCATTGACATGAGGATTCGGAACGGGTTCTCCTCCGTAAAGATTGCCTTCGCGATCCACGGCAACGAACTCCGCTCCGTTCCCCGGAAGGATGTGGGGATTCGCCCACGGGAAGCGAATGAACTCCTTCACCCAACCCGTCTCAACTTCACCAATGCGAATGCCCATTTCATACCCTGGATTTTGTACGTTGTCCGACTCGGAGTCTGCAACAAAGATCCGTCCGTGGTCATCAAAGGCGATTCCGCTTGGACGCCCAAACTGGGTCCAGGTGGCCGAGTGGTTTCCCTCTTGGTCGAAAATCTGGATCCGACTATTGCTGCGATCTCCCACGAACACTCGACCGTCCGAATGTAAGGCGATGGCATGCAGGGCGCGGAACTGTCCCGGAGCGTAGCCGGTTTCTCCCCAAGACATCAAGAATTCACCACGGCTGTTGTACTTCATCACTCGGTTATTTCCGTTAGCGTTGTGGCCGTCCGCGATGAACACGTCACCATTCGGTGCCACCGCCACATCACTCGGGGAACTGAAATGGTTAGGGCCGTCCCCCGTTTCCCCGGGCGTGCCAAGTGTCATGAGCACTTCACCCGCTGAACTAAACTTGATGACGTGGTGGCCCCGATCGTCACCCTCTGGAATATTGTTATCACTCACGGCATCAGTCACCCACACGTTGCCGTCGGAATCAACGTCAATTCCATGCGGCCAGATGAATAGACCGCTGCCAAAAGACTCGACCACGTTACCATCAGGGTCGAACTTCAGGATGGGATCTAGGTCTGAATCAACACACTCCGATCCGAACTGCTCAGGCCCGGCATCGCAACGGACAACGGCCCAGATATGACGTCCGTCGGGGTCAACCTTCGCCTTGCCGACTGCTCCCATCACCCTCCCGCTCGGCATCTTCGCCCACCCTTCAACGATCGCATATGGATTCGTTGAGTTCTGCGCAACAGTTTCCTGTGGGACCAACGACGAAACGATTACGAGCAGAACGGCGACGAATACGGTTGGGTTGCGAACAGACATGAGCACCTCGACATAATTTTGAGTGGATATTCCTCGAATAATCGCTACCGTACACTTCTCCGGTTCACCGAGCAAGAAACTGGACAGATTTTGTGTACCAATCAACATTGTTGTGTCTGGCTACAGTCACATTTGTGTTGCCGGTTTAGAGTCGCCAATGCGCAGACCATCGTAAACTCAACAGGGAAATGCAGATTGGAGGGCACGAAGCACGAGCGCCGTATCGGATTCATACAAGACATCCTGTCGCTGTCTGAGGTACTGAACAATGACCCAGACCGCCTGCGCCGACGAAATGTCATTGGGTACGCAAACTCGGCCAGCCATCAACGTACCGGCAGACTCTGCCACTCCTCGAACGAGTCCCGCACAGTACCCCATTCCGAACGGATCCACTCCAAAAGTCTCTTCACGACCAGCACCCGTACG
>CAYFJM010000262.1:0-3199 GCA_964343415.1 uncultured Vicinamibacteraceae bacterium
TTCGAATATTGGCTATGCCCTGAATGAAGGCGGCGGCGGCTCCTTGACCGACGGACGCACGCAGTTTTCTATTGAGATCACGCAAAAAGTTCCATACTGGCTTCGGCTGACGACGCGTGGTGAACCAGGCCACGGTTCTCGGCCACAGGCATCAACGGCCGTGACGGAACTTGTAGCGGCACTCGATCGTTTGCGTGAGCATGATTTTCCGTTTCGAGTTATTCCGGCTGTCGACGCATATTTTCGAGGAATGGCGGTCACGAGGAGTCCGAACTGGCAACGTCGGTATATGGATATTGCTGCCGCAATTCAGCAACCTGGTGTGGCTGATGAATTGCGTGATGAGAATCCAAGTCACTACGCACTGCTTCGGAACACGTGTTCAATGACGCGCTTGAGTGCGAGCGAGAAGATCAACGTGATTCCGACGGAAGCATGGGCTGAACTCGACTGTCGACTACTTCCTGATCAGTCACCAGAAGCATTTCTGGAAGAACTCGGTGACATATTGGGTGAAGAGGTTGACGTTGAGACGTTAATGGGCTTTACGCCGGCTTCTTCATCTGCTGAGACGGGCTTGTTTCGGACGATTGAGGATGTGACACACGATCATTATCCCGAGGCGCATGTTGTGCCGTCGGTGCTACAAGCATTTACTGATAGTCATTTTTTACGCGATCTTGGTATTACAGCCTACGGTTTTCGCCCGGTCGCGATACCGAGCGAGGACAGTGGGGGAGTTCATGGAAATAATGAACGGATCTCCGTCGAAAATGTCAGGCTAGGCGTGACGGCGATGTCTGACATCGTAAGAAGTTGGGTTGTTGATTAAGTGTTTTGGGTCTAAGTGCATTGGGAAGCGAATCAGACTGCATGCACTGCCATTGATTCTGACTGTTAGTGTGATGACTTTAGAGCGGTTCTGATGAGATGGCCTGACAGGACGTCTTACGGTATTCCCCGAATGATCTTGAGTGTTGTTCTAATTTGCCCAACATGCATGGTCGTATGCTCGGCCGCGTGAAAGAGTAGTCCGATGACGGTGGAAGGCAGTTCGTCTCGGCCGACCGGCCGTGGTTCGTACAGTTGTTCGTCTGGAATGGTTGTGAGGTGTTCCAGACAATGCTCGATACGGTTGTGTGCCACTGTGAATAACTCCTCGATTGTTGCATTGTTGGCGACCGTGTCCTCGTGTGCGAGATAGTGCTGTTGTGCTGTCGTGAGTTGTTTGCCTTCCGCGTAAGAAAATAACCGGTCCAAACTACCGTTGATATGCACAATGTGAAAGCTGATGGAGGCGGCCCCACTCGGTGAGTTCAGGAACTCTGCTGTGGTGAGTTCTTCTTTGAGTATCAGTAGCTCACGTCGTGCTTGCACGAGCGAATGTGCGACGGGCATCAGGGCATCGGAGGTGTCTTCTATCGGCCCTAAGAGCCATGCTTCAGGCTGGGACATGACTGCTAACAATGTACTATGTCATGGTGTTGGGGTCACTACGCGAAGTGGATTGGAGGCGGTGGATGCATCAAAAGATTTTATGGCGTGTTTTGCTCGTTGTCGGTGTTGCCCTTCCGGTTCAGGCGCAAAACCATCCGCCAAATCCGTATGTCGCTGATTCTACCTGGGCGGACGCGCCCCCAGGACGCCCCTTCGGACCGACCGGGGCCGTCTATCCGGCTGCCGATGGCAGTGGAAACATGTGGGTGGCCGAACGGTGTGGTGTGAATGACTGCTCTTCGCGCCCTGACATTGATCCTATTTTGTTGTACTCACCGGAGGGGAAGGTGTTGAGAAGTTTTGGCGCCGGACTATTTCTCTGGCCGCATGGCATTTTTGTTGATCACGAGAGCAATGTCTGGGTGACTGATGCTCGTGGGAGCGATGGGAAGGGACATCAGATTCACAAGTTCAGCTCTCAGGGTGATCTGCTGCTGAGTTTGGGCGTTGCCGGTATCGGTGGTGTGGGCGACCAGATATTTAATGCCCCAAGTGATCTTGTTGTTGCTCGAGATGGAACGATTTTTGTCGCTGACGGACATGGTGGCGGTGGAAACAACCGAATCGTGAAATTGTCACCGAAGGGGGATTACCTTGCGGCGTGGGGAAAAACTGGTAGTGAGGATGGAGAATTCCGAGACCCTCATGGGATGGCGATCGATTCGCAGGGTCGTATCTTTGTCGCGGATCGGCGTAATAGGCGCATTCAGATATTTGATCAAGAAGGAACACACCTCGATAGTTGGTACCAGTTCGGAGTACCGAGTGGTATTTTCATTGATGGTGACGACATCTTGTATGCGTGTGATGTGGGCGCTGATGATGCGAGAACCGACGGTTTTCTCCGAGGCATTCGTATCGGTAGTGTAAAGGATGGTCGTGTCGTAGCATTCATTCCAGACCCGGGCGTTGACACACACGGCAATCCGACTGAAGGTGTGGCAGTAGACGGGAACGGAAATATATATGGTGCTGAGGTTGGTGAGGGACGGCTGACCAGATACACAAAAAAATGATTCAGTCGGTGCCGCACGTTGAGAGCGGTCTTACGAAGCAGCGCTTATGAAGGTACGGGTGATAGCAACACTGTTACGAGGATTTCGGAAACAGTGCCCCCATTGCGGGCAAGGGCGACTATTTTCGCGATGGCTGACACTGCACGCAGAATGCGTGCAGTGCGGATTAGTATTTATCAGGGATCAGGGCGACACGTGGCTGTTTTACGTACTTTGGGATCGCGTCCCACTTTTTTTGGGTATCGCAGCGATTTATTTTGGGTTTCAAGTCACTCACTGGGTGCAGGCGATAGGGTTTTTTTGTGCAATCGCGATACCGCTTCTTGCAACGCTGCCACAGCGTCAGGGTGTTGCCGTAGCGGCAAGTTATTTGTTGCGGGTGTATTTCCGGGACCCATCTGACCGACTGCCGATCGACGCCGAGTGACGCCTATACCGCATTTGTGCATATCTGCGAGAAGGCTTCAAAAGGTGGGCGTCCTAGAATGGTGTATTGATCGGTTGCTTCGTGGAAGGCACGCTGTTTTGAAGTAAGTCAGCTTATGGTTATTGGAAGCTTTGTCTTGTTTCTTTTGGTCTTCGTGCTTATTGGCACCGCAGCTACTTTGAAGAGTGAGCGGACCAGTAAGGACTACTTGGTGGCGAATCGCACCGTCCGTCCGTGGCTTGTTGGGTTGTCCGCAATG
>CAYFJM010000263.1:0-3160 GCA_964343415.1 uncultured Vicinamibacteraceae bacterium
GGAAAGTCTCGATTACGCATTGCGATAATGGCTGCCGTGATGACCCATACCAAACCCGCCGATCCGACCAGACTGAACGCCCACATGAGTCCAGTGGCCCACGTTGGGTGCGGGAGTTGGTGAATCCACGAAAAGACTGCTACATCGACCCCATGCAGTGCGTCTAACATGTGATGCTGGACTTATGTTTGCGCTGCGTTATTTGTAGATGTTTCGCTGTCAGGCAGAAGACCGAGGGCTTTTCGAACTTGTTCTTCGATCTTGCTTGAGAGTTCAGGCTTGTCTTTAAAAAGTGTTTTAACGTTCTCGCGCCCTTGCCCGAGACGTTCTCCGCTATACGAGAACCACGCTCCGCTTTTTTCAATAATTTTGTGTTCAACGGCAATGTCGAGGAGGTCGCCTTCAAGAGAAATTCCTTCACCGTACATGATGTCGAATTCTGCGATACGGAATGGCGGGGCGACTTTGTTCTTGACGACTTTGACCCTGGTTCGTCCTCCGACTACACGGTCAGCGTCTTTGATGGCGCCGATCCGACGGATGTCAATGCGGACGGACGAGTAAAATTTCAAGGCACGTCCGCCGGTGGTTGTTTCTGGGTTACCGAACATGACGCCGATTTTTTCTCGAAGTTGATTAATGAAGACTAAGCACGTGTGAGATTTGGCAACGACGCCTGTCAATTTCCTTAATGCTTGTGACATAAGACGTGCTTGAAGGCCGACTTGAGCATCGCCCATTTCTCCTTCGATCTCAGCACGTGGAACGAGAGCAGCGACAGAGTCAACAACCACGACGTCGACTGCGCCGGAACGAATAAGTGTCTCTACAATTTCAAGGGCTTGTTCACCGTGGTCTGGTTGGGATACGAGAAGGTTTTCAAGGTCAACACCAAGTTTGGTTGCGTAGACCGGGTCTAGTGCATGCTCAGCGTCGACGAAGGCTGCATTACCTCCTGTTGCTTGTGCATTTGCAATGACTTGCAATGCCAGAGTGGTTTTACCCGAGGCTTCAGGGCCGTAGATTTCTACGACGCGGCCTCGAGGCACGCCGCCAACGCCTAACGCGTAATCAATGCTGATCGAACCGGTTGGGATGCTTTCGATTGTTGAGACAGAGCCTTTTTCGCCAAGTCTCATAATCGAGCCCTTGCCGAACTGCTTTTCAATTTGGCCAACGGCCATGTCGATGGCTTTCGAGCGTTCTTTTTCGAGGCGTTCGGTATTGGGCATGCCGTTCTCCGTTTTACTAGTAGTACACAGGAATGCGCGTAACTGCGCATTTTAGAAGTCAGCGGCAGTCATGTCAAGCGAAACTAATAATGGATAGCTCTATAAGTTGTTGATTGATATATACTTATTTGAACCAATACTTTCGCCTTTTCCTGTGGGATAGCTAATAGTGAATGTGTAGTACGCTGGATTTAATGCGAATTGAGTCATCCGGATTGCTGGGACGTACAGTAGCCGTTACGGTAGCTTTTTTTGGTTTATGGTTCGTAGTTCTTTCTGGACAGGTCTCGGTGCCACCTCAAGAAGACCGGTCCGTTCATGATTATGCTGATGTGCTTGCGCCCTCCGTTATTGCAACTATGGAGCAGCAGCATCGCGCGCTGTTTACTCAAACGGAGGTGGCAGTCGTTATCGTGACTATCGATACTCTTGATGGTGAAAATGCGTCTGATTTTGGCCTGAGAATTGCTGAGTCGTGGCGACCTGGGAATCGGGCAACAGAGCGGGGGATCGTTGTTGTACTTGCCGTTAACGACCGTGACGTTGCGATTCAGACGGGCTATGGAGCTGAGGGTTTTTTGCCGGATGCCCGAGTTGGTACCATTCTTGACGGGGCTAGGCCCGCGTTGGCGCAAAATGACTGGTCGGCTGGCGTACTTTCGATAAGCCAGGCACTAGTAGGAACAGCTTCCTCCGAATTTGGAGTGCCTGTGAATGGCATGGTGCCTGTACCACGAGCCGTCCGCGGTCGCGAGAGCCCTGGGAATAATTTGCTCGGCCTACTCGGGATGATCGTCATGGGCTATTTGTTCTTTCGTCATCCCAATCTATTTTTCTTGCTCATGTTGTCTGGGATGGGTCGTGGTATGGGGGGGGGCGGTGGATTTCGTGGTGGCGGTTTTGGTGGTGGTGGCGGTTTTGGTGGTTTTGGCGGTGGCGGTTTTGGCGGCGGTGGTGCAAGTCGAGGGTTTTAGTGGAGATTTGCTTGTTTAAGGATATAAATTATTTATGGCGACTGACGTGAGTACGCATCCGGCAATAATCAAACTCTTAAAGGGACTTAAAGCAGCTGTGCCTCAGGACTTAGTGAGCGTTGTGTTGTACGGGTCAGCCGCACGCGGTGAGTACGAAAAGGCAAGCAGTGACCTTAACGTTTTAGTCGTTGTCGAGGATCTTACTCCGGCGACTCTCGGGGCGCTCAGTGGCCCCATCACAAAGTGGGTTCGTGGCGGCCAACCGTCGCCACGGCTATTGGCCCCTTCCATCATTCGTGATTCAGCTGACGTGTTCCCAATTGAATTTTTGGATTTACTAGCTGCTCATCAGGTTCTTTATGGTGCTGACCCATTCGAGGGTCTTGATATTCATGTGCATCACTTGCGAATTCAATGCGAGCGTGAGTTGAGAGAAAAGATGATGCGTTTGCGAGAGGCTTACCTCGAACTACACAGCAGTGAACGAAAACTAAAACGTTTATTGACAGATTCGTATTCAACGTTTGTGGCGCTCTTTCGAGGTTGTCTACACTTACACGGTGACGATGTTCCAGCTAATCACGAGAAAGTCGTAGATATGTTTACTACCCTTGCCGAGCTCGATCGGGCTCCATTTGAGGAAGTGGCGCGGTTAAAGCACGGACAATCTTCGTCGCAAGAACCAAAGAAATTGTTTGCTCGTTATTACGAAGAGCTTGGCAAAGCAGTGTCAAGAGTTGATCGATTTGAGTCGTCACTCGGAGGATTGAACGAATGAAGAAAGGACTAATTGCACTCGGCGTCGTCTTACTGCTTGTGTTTATGTTCGCTGGTTCATTGATCGGTCGGTATAACGGGTTTGTGACGGCGAATGAGCAAATTGATGGGGCATGGGCTCAGGTAGAGAACGTACTCCAGCGTCGTGGCGACTTAATTCCAAATCTTGTGTCGACG
>CAYFJM010000264.1:0-3137 GCA_964343415.1 uncultured Vicinamibacteraceae bacterium
GGCTTTGTCTATCGCGTCGCCGGTCATGGGCGCGAATTCTTCTAATAATTCTTCGGTTGCGGGGTTTCTCGTTTCAATGGCCACTCAGTTGCCTCGATTATGTTTTGCGATGATTTGTCTCGATCATTTATCGCGTATGTCTGCTTCTCAGCGAATTGAGAATGATTTCGTCAGACTGGAACCGGTTAGCGATACGCTGTACTTTACTCATTCCATATTAAAGCAAGATGGCAGCCAACAAATTCTTCCTTGAATGGCAGAAACGACCATGGTGGATGAACCTCATGTTCTCTTTCTGTCTATTCATGACCGTTGTTTACATGCCGTTTGACATGTTTGTGAAGCCCGTTGCCCAGGACCAAGAGGTCTGGTTTGGGATTATGTTGGAAGGTTGGGCTGCAAAGGCAACGGAGCCGTTGCACTGGGCGATTTATGCGGCAGGCTGTGTTGGATTTTGGCGGATGAGACGCTGGATGTGGCCGTGGGCTAGTGCCTATGCATTGCAAGTAGCGGTCGGCATGCTTGTGTGGAATGTAATGAGAGACGCGCTTCTTGGCGGAGTAATCAGTTTTGCTGTGTTCATGATTCCGACTACAGCTCTTTACCGCAGTCGTCGTTATTTCACCACCGATTAACGCATGTAATTTTTTCTTCCTGCTTGATTTCCGAGAGAGATGAGGCTCCCGACAAAAAAAGGGAAGAAGTGCAAAGCCGCACTTCTTCCCTTCGAATGGAGGTTTTGCTCAAAAACTCTACTTCCACTCCCAATTCTTGTTTATCGCTGTCCCGTCTGCGGCAACCTCGTACTCACCGACCAAGCCGATGAAATTTAAGTCCGCATTTTGACCGGTGGCTCCGTGCGCGTGCAGCATGGTGCAAAAACGTACCGCTCCACCTGGGTTGGCTTTTCCAGAACCCGAACCAATAAGATGGATGACATCACCGTTGACTGTTGTGAGCACGCCGTTACCCTGGCCATACAGGGAGCCATCTGGCCGTTGTAGCATGGTATATGTCCATAACGTGGTGTGGTCGACACCACGAATCGTGCCAGCCAACTGTAAACTCAACTCAAGGTTTGTCCCGGATGCATCTGTGGATAACACGCGTATTCCGGTGATTTGTCCGCTGTCTTCTAATACAAGTTCACCTAATGCCATTAGTGTTACTCCTTCACTGATTAGAGCAATGATTGATTTAACTGAAAGTTAAAACGATGAGCGTCGGAGTCTAGCCGGTTCAATCGAAGCGTTCAATCAAAAAAAGCAGCAAATTACTGACGATCTAGGTGTCAACCTTCTGCCTTGTATAGACTCGCCGCCGGCAGTGTGCTCATTGTCTGTAATTGGAAAGTAGGAACTATGCATGAGGTTCACCAAGCGATCGAACAACACTTCCCTAAGGTGTCTATCGCGTCTGATTTTTTTGACCACGTAAATATGATGCTAGAACGGCG
Source organism: uncultured Vicinamibacteraceae bacterium (assembly GCA_964343415.1). GTDB lineage: Bacteria > Acidobacteriota > Vicinamibacteria > Vicinamibacterales > UBA8438 > DTWD01. The sequence continues at coordinate 1,457 of CAYFJM010000264.1, forward strand.
TCACGGGTTTACTCCTGGAAACACCCGTTTTGCAGAGGGGTTGTGCAGTGATGAGATCAATGAGTCGGAGCTCCAGCATTTGGAAAGCTATTGGGGAGAGCGGTTTAAGTTTGGTGGTCTTGCCGGTTACTGTCATGGCGGAAGAACCGGCTTGAATGCGGTGAGCCATCACGTTCCCGAGCAACATGGCCAACGGAACCTATTATTAGTCTGCGGGCCACACATAGGTTGGCACGATGGGCGGTGGGGACAAGTACGTCGTGCGGGGCAGGCAGAATTGACAACGTGCTGTGGTTCGCTGATGGCGATCATCGAAGCCGGATACGCGCGTTTAGAGTCAAAGTTTTCGGATCGATTGGATTCGCAACAATTCTTGGTTGAACGGATTATGTTGCCGTTTCTTGCCGAAGCGGACCTCGAAGGAGAGTGTCCATTGATCGTTCGGGCAACTCAGTTCCTCATGCAGCAAATCGATACTGACCTCGGCATTATGAGTGACGAGTTGGCGCTGCACTTCAACGGGCAGATTGCGTGTATTTCAGGAGTTACGATCAATACCGTCGATGGAAATTTGTTCTGCCCATCGGTACAGGTGATACGAAATTCTCAGTTCTCCGGGTCGACTGTCACTCTTGAGTAAGGGACAGCAGGCAGAGGAATAGCCGCGTTGTATTCCAGAGTGATACGAGGATTTGAATTATCAGTCAGGTATGGACCGTTGAAGCACCGGCTCTGCCACGGTAAGCTAGGCAGATGCCTGTATACCTGAGAGTTGTCTGTCTATCACTTTTGTTGCTTGGCCTAGTTGTTTCTGGCGCTGGCGCCCAAGGGCGAGACATCCTGCCGTCTGTCCCGACACCCACTGATATAGAACCGGGCAGCATTACGTGTGATGAGTGTCCATATCCGTATCCGAGCAAGTATCTCGACATTAGTGTTTACAGCCAGGACGTACGCATTTCGTATATGGATGTCGCTCCCTCGGGGACACCGAACGGTCACACGGTGATGCTGTTGCACGGGAACAATTTCGGTGGCTTTTACTTTAAAGCGATTATTGATGGACTGACTGCAGTCGGTTTTCGAGTGATCGTTCCCGACCAGATTGGGTACGGCAAGTCGTCAAAACCACTTGTGCCATATAACTTCAACTCTCAAGCCCGCAACACATGGCTGATTTTGCAGGCTGAACAGATTGAGAAGGTAATGGCGGTCGGGCATTCCATGGGAGGTATGCTGGCTACGCGATTTACGACGCAATACCCGGATTCTGTCGAGCGTTTAGTGGTCTATAATCCGATCGGACTAAGCGATGGACGCTATAACCGTCCGATGCCGGTAATCGACGAGGTCTATGAGCGCATTCTTGGTACTGATTATCAGAGCACGCGCCGAAGCCTGAGTCGCTATGTTGGTCACGATCCCTCGGCTTGGAATGACGAGTTTGAGTTATACACACGAATTCGTTCTTCATGGACACTTAGTTCTGACTTTCCGAGACTTGCCATGGTGCAGGCGCTAATTAGTCAGATGCTGTATTTCGATCCGGTTGTCTACGACTGGGCGCACATTCACGTGCCGACATTGGCGTTTGGTGGGGCAGAAGACTTACTTCTTGGCCCTGCAGAAACGTTCCAAGAGCGCATGAAAGTGTTGGCCGATACCGTGCCGAATGGAAATG
>CAYFJM010000265.1:0-3131 GCA_964343415.1 uncultured Vicinamibacteraceae bacterium
TGAATCAGAGAAATAGAAATATAGAAAACTAGTGAAAAAAATAAAAACTAAACAATTCAATAAAACGACATATTGGATGTTGTGCTGCGACGATGTGGATTTCTTTATGCACACTGTTTCTAATGGTGAACAATTTTATTACACCCCACTCGATAATATTAGACACAAACTCGCAATAAAACTAGACACAATAAAGAGTGGGTTCGGATCACTGAGAAATACCGCATCGCCTACAACGTTCGCTACGGGGTCGACGAGACGATGATTTGCGCGGGTGGCAAGCAGGCGCTGTTTAACGTTGCGATGGCACTGTTTGACTCCGGCGATGAGGTGATTACGCATGCACCGGTATGGCCGACGATACCGGAGCAGATTAAGCTGGCTGGGGCCTCACCGGTCCTTGTTCGTACCTACGCTGAAGAGCGGTTTCAAGTTATTGGAGAGCGAATTCTTGACGCCGTTACACCACGTACCCGAGCCATTGTGCTGAATTCACCGAACAATCCAACCGGTGCGTTGATCTCAGAACATGAACTGGAATGTATCGTTCAAGAAACGGAGAAAGCCGGGATTTGGTTGGTTCTAGACCTGTGCTACGAGGACCTGCTCCATGACGACGAGGCGTCCCACAACCTTCCGAAGGCAGTTGAAAAGGCTCGGGACCGAGTCGTGATTGTTGGGAGCGCGTCGAAAACATATGCCATGACGGGCTGGCGTTGCGGATGGCTGTTAGCGCCCCGCGAGGTCGTCTCGGCGTGTAGTACGATTCAGAGTCACGCGACATCGAACGTATCCTCAATTACGCAACACGCTGTACTAGCGGCGTTGAATGTTACCAGCGCTTGCGTTGGGGAAATGCGAGCGGCTTACCGGGATAGGAGAGATCGATTTGTGCAACTGCTTGGTGAGGAGCCTCGCATAAAGGTTGATCTACCGGACGGTGCATTTTATGTATTTCCTGACATTTCTGAATGTTTGGGAAGGGGTACGGTTCGTACATCTTTCGACTTTGCAACGAAGTTATTGGAATCATCCCATGTTGCACTGACGCCAGGGGAAGCCTTTGATGCTCCTGGCTACGTGCGTATTTCGTATGCCGCGTCGGTTGAAGAATTGACAGAAGGCGCAAATAGAATCTGCGAGTTCGCAAGCTCATGTCTATCGGCGACGTGATTTAAGCGCCGTAGTTAAACTTATTCGCAGGATTCTAGAATCTTTGCCATATCAGTCAGTGATTGGATATGAGGATCACTTGATTGATGTAGCGGTCGGCATCCGGGTCCAGCAGCATACGCAGCGTCAAGCTTCCGGTATTGAGGTAAGACACTGAACCCAATTCTCGAAACGGAATGCCTTCTCGAGCAAGGGCCCGAACATCCTCGTCGTGTAGAACACAGAGGACGCGATCTGGAGTTCGAAGAAAATCATAAACGGCTTGCATTACCGGGAGCTCGACGTGCGGAGCCTGTACGTAATATAGGAGGTTTCTATTGAAGACTCGATGTCGCCCATAGGGCTCATCATTGATTTGCTCAGCGTGAATCATAGCGGCCATTCTTTGAACTTCAGATTGACCAGAATGAGCTAAGACCCCGTAGTGGGCGACGAGATTGAGAACTATTGTCGAGGCGGCGATAAGGCTGACGGAGGTGTGTCCCCAGAATTGCGCCATGCTTCGTATGTAAACGAAGGCGGTAGCGATGGTCAGTATGCCCGAAAGCGTGAGTGCTATTGATGATGTGGTAACCATGGTCGGCGAGACGGAAATCAGTAGCGGTTGAGCCCGGTAAATCAAAGCAGCAAGAATGAACATTATGCCGCCAGAGGCCATGCAGCAGACCCCGAAAGAACGTGATTTCTCCGTCGGATCACGCAACGCAGAGACGAGGCCATGAGCAAGGAAAATACTGAGTGGGATCAATACCGGAAGGATATATCGCGGTTGTTTTCCGATCGAAAACGTATAAAACACTAATGGCATGGCGGCCCAGAGGCCTACTCGGAGTGTAGCTAAATCTGGGCGAAGGCTAGTGGGGCGGCTCAGTAGTTGCCTTAGGCACAACGGAGCGAACAGCGACCACGGCAAAAGCCCTCCTATGACGATGGGGCCGTAGTACCAAAATGGACGTGGTGCGTTGTAGCGATCAGTCGCAAACCGATCGAAGTTTTCTGCGATAAAAAAACGTTCGAGGTATTCGACGCCGTGTTCAAGAGTCATTGCAAAATACCACGGTAGGGCTATAGCAAGGCCGAAGATAACGGCAATCGCAATGTGAGTTGGTCGTGCTTGCCAAAAGCGTTTAAAGAGCGTCCACTCAATAGCATTAAGCGGAAGAAGCACTGACAGTAACAGTACGAGTCCTACAGGTCCCTTGACCAAAAAAGCGCAGGCGGCACCAGTCGCCGACAGTATGAGCCACGGTTGCCGTGACCTAGTTTTTATAGTGCCAGGCGGGTCTGGTAAAAGTCCGACAAAAGCGCCCCAGATGGTTACTGACACAAAGAAAGCTAACGGCAGATCTGGTAGCGCTTGATGGGCCATTGCAATCGAACCGAAACTTGTCGCGACGATCAGGCCGGCGTAAAACGCAGTCGTATGATCGTACCAGCGTCGTCCAGCTGTATAAGCAAGTACGACGAGTCCGATGCCAGCTAATGCGGACGGTAAACGGGCGGCCCAGGCTGAGACACCGTTAACGGTGTAGGATATTGCTGCCATCCAATAGTAGAGGACAGGTTTTTCAAATCGAGTGACGCCGTTAAAATATGGTGTCAGCCAGTCTGAGCGTTCGATCATTTCCTGCGCGCTTTGGGCGTAAAACGCTTCGTCGGAATCGGTGAGGGCCGGTCCATTAAGACCCGCAATAAATGTTGCGCAGCAGAGTGCTAACAGGGCAAGCACGTGTTTTGATGTGGATGGCACGCTCACAGGTTTATTTAATCCTAGCCAAGACCCTCAGTGTTGTCGATTTACTAGTTAATTTGTCACACTATTTGCAAATGTCGATAGTCGCAGTGATCGGTGCTTCAACTGATCGAAGAAAATTTGGAAATAAAGCTGTGCGAGCCTTTCTACGTTCGGGCTACAAAGTTGTTGCGATCAATCCAAGTCTGGCGGCCGTCGGCGGAGA
>CAYFJM010000266.1:0-3102 GCA_964343415.1 uncultured Vicinamibacteraceae bacterium
GTGCCGAATGGAAATGGCCGTGTGCATTTAATCCCAGGATTGGGTCACGTGCCGCACCTTGAGGATGCGGAGGCAATAGTACGGCCGTTAGTCGCCTACCTTCAGGAGGGCGTTGGCTCGTAGCGATAGCGGTATCACTCAGCGGGTATTAGTAGCGGAATAAACGGGTGAATTTTACGACGAATGCCCGATTTTCGAGCATTGGTAACCCGCCTCGGTATGACGTGTCTCTCTGATCGTTATAGACGATAAACAGTTCGCTGCCTGGCTGATATTCCCATCGTAATCTCAGGTTCATACTGAGCGAATCCTGGCTCGAGTTGTACTGTACTAATCCACCAAAGAACATTCTGGGTGTAAAGGTGTATGTGATTCTGTTCGTAATCAACTGTGCATTGACTGTTCCATTCGGCAGTTGAATATGGTTAAACGATACGCCTGGTTCAATCGAAAACTGTGGTGTGAGTTCAAGTCGAGGTCGCGAAAATCCAATCGCGGTCAGTGTGCCATTGAAATAGCCTCCGCGTTGCACGGTCCATGAGCCAGAGAGCCGTCGCTGTGTCCCCATGGAATAGGTCGCGAACACATCTTGAAAGGAATAGCCCCCAATCGGAATCGCTTGATCGGTCGAAAGTTCGAATGGTTGTTCGAGGAATTCGTAGCTCTGCTGCGCATCGATACTGAAGCGGTCGCTATTTTCGAGTTCTGTTTCGAAACGCGCATTTGCGAGGCGTGTTTCGACGTGCCCGGAGACACTTTCAATATAGTCAAGGCTCATTTCAGCGGTGAATTGCCGCACGCTCTCGATAGAGGACGGTCGAGGACTGTACCGTGTAGATGCAAAGGAACGTCTGAAATCATCTCGCCGAAGGAATCCGATTTCAGGATTGAAATTATCGCCGACGAGCAAATGGTCTAGTGTCAGGCCGTAGGTATCACCATGGTAATTGAAAGCAGCTTGGTAGCTGGCGTCTTCACCGCGTAGTTGTGCTGTCTTGGTTTGCGCGTAGTACCCATTGAAGTTGACGTTGTCGTAAAACGAAAATAAAGCATCCACGCCATATACTTCATTCGAACCATTACCAGTGGTTGAGACAGAGCGACCGGTAAAAATTGCGCCGATTCGACTTCTTCGAAGAATGTCACGTTTGACCCGAATTACGGAAAAGTTCGTACCGACTCCACCTGTGTTTGCGGCGTCATCCGTCTGGATGTTTAACGCGCCGATACTGAATTTCCCAACTTTGCCATTCAAGCGTCCACCAGCCAGAATCGGTACGGTGTTGCCTTGCTCAAGACCGATTCTCCGACTAAAAAAGACGGTGGGCACATCACCGCCACCCATGAAACTTGCAGCCCCGGGACGGAGGGCTGGAATGGCACCTGTAATGCGTTGAGCACCTTTACCGAAATCAAAGATCCCTCGCCCCTCGAGGAAGAACTCTCTTTTCTCAGGAAAAAATAAACTGAACCGTGTGAGGTTGACCTGTTGTTCGTCGACTTCCACTTGAGCAAAGTCAGTGTTGTAGGTGAAGTCAGCTGTCAGGTTCTGAGTGACACCGTATTTTAGGTCGACACCGACGTCTCCGGCTGCTTGATTCGATATGGTGGGATTGGCAAGTCGGTCTGTTGCAAGAGAGCCAATGGCGTAGGGCTTGATTTCTAAAGTCCGATTATCTCCTGGTACTTCCAGTCCAGTTAATGTTCCGGCCGCCGACAATCGAAATACACCGGGACCGGCGGAGATGGGAATTCTTGTGATGTAACTTTCTTCATTTTTCCATTGCACTGTTCGGCCAAGTTGAATACCCCAGACCTGGTCGACGCTAGCTTCGTATCGGAGTGACTTGAAGGGTATCTGCATTTCAACGGTCCAGCCGTATTCAAATCGTCCAGTCTGTACCTCCCAGATAGGATTCCAATCGGGATTTGGGTTACCTTCGTCGGTAATCTCTAAATCAAACATCCCACCAATTGGGTTAACTAGGAAACTAACGCCGTTTCGCCTGTCGTAGTAGGTATCGAAGGTCACACTAAATGAGTCGTTGAAGATTAATTGAAACGAGTCACGCTGCATCTCATTGGCGATCCAGTTCGATTCTGGTGTCGAGTCAAACAGTCGCGCGGAAATATAGATATTGTCGGCGTCAAATATTACCCATGCCTCAGTTTGTTCGGTTGCGGGCATTCCTTCATCAGGAACCTGTTGAATAAAATCACTTACCGGTATTACCGATTCGTAAACGGTTTCGCTTAACTGTCCATCGACCGTGATGACCCCTTCCAGCGAGACGGCACGGATGGTTGTCCGTCCCTCCTCATCACGCGACATGGTCTCTGGGGTTATAGGAGGAGCAGGGCCATCAATCGAAACGCGAGCTCGATCGTTTGTTTGTTCGGCGGTGGTGGTTGGCACAGTCGGTTGGTTGTCAACGTTGTCACGGTTACTCAGACCGTTTGGTTGTGTCCTATCGCTTGTTGGATGGAGTGAGTCGTGCAGCTTTACGACTAAGAGGTCTTGTAATTCGAATAATTCGTCGACAGTTCCATCTATGATGACGGATGCTAGGACACGCTCGCTGCCACGATGAATAGTCCGCGCCGTAATTCGGATGCTTCGATCAAGAATCTGATACGCACCGGTGATGATTAGATCTGATGCAGATGCAGTTGTGGCGAGTGCCGGCGCAGGTACGACGGAGAAATTCTCAAGCGTATCGAAGCTCGCCGCCACGGTTGTTGCAATACCAAGACCTACCCAATCATATGCACCTATAGCCGTGACATTTGTGAATGGCTGAATAGATACAGTGGTTAACGTTTGTTCATGAGCTGTTGTTTGCGCATGCAACACTGGCGCAGTCGATGCCATCAAGGTTAGGGACAGAACGACGGTGGTGAAACCCACAGAGTTCAACGATGTCAATACGGTGTAGTTAGTTAACTTCAAATCAAGCTGGGTTATACGTTCTGGCTACAGTCTCAAGGTGAAGTGGCGACCCCTAGGGGAATCGAACCCCTGTTGCCGGGATGAAAACCCGGTGTCCTGGGCCACTAGACGAAGGGGTCACTCGGTAGTCAGACCTACCAGTATAACGCACC
>CAYFJM010000267.1:0-3098 GCA_964343415.1 uncultured Vicinamibacteraceae bacterium
TCCAGACGTAGATTTGGTTATTGATAATGAAACAGTTTCAGTGATTGCCTCGACAAGACCATCTCGACTATCAGCCAAGGCCTGAACAAAATCCGGTCGCCTCCAGCTCACAACGCCGTACGACTCCAGAAAAATCATAAATACGTCAGCGCCTTCCACACGACGAAAATCAGAATCCATTGGCGGACTAGGCCCCAGAGCCTCAAGACCAGCACCACTCATTTCATAAAACAGTTCGTACGTTTCTCCCGCATAGGCTACCGATACTGGGTCAGCAAAGCGGACATGTTCGCTCAGTCGGTATCCGGCACGATCCATTAGAAAAAACAGACATAGACAAATTGAAACCGCACCAAGTCCTTGACGTACATAAGAATTCTGTAGCGCTATGAACAACCGCTCAAAACACCAGCGAGTCAGAAGATACATAGCGATCGGGCAGAGGATGAGACCGACAACCACCGCAACGATTTGCCACGGGCTGGCCACCGTTGAAAACATTGCGCCCACCTTCGGAATATGTCGCATATCCCAATAAATGTTGACTTCTCGACCATAAAGCGAACGCGTCGTCACATCCACATATCGCCCAACGATGAGCAAAACCCAGCCTGTGGACAAAACGCGAATCAACATTTTTTCGGATTCGCGGTACCACCGCTTCAACCCGATTATCAGTAGAACGGCGAGAGGAAGTTCGACAGTTAGTGTGGTCGTAGGCCGCACATCAAGCGTCGGCCACACGTTGACAAATGTCAGAGAGGCTTGAAGAGCGACTACCGCCAAAACGCACGGCAGCCACGTAATCGCTGCAACGATCCTGCGCAGTTCAGTGAATGAGCCTTGAATCGACATTGTCTAGGAAGTCACACTCCACGGCAGACGCCGTCCGCTCAACCCAAGCGCCAATAAACTTCCCACCACGGGAGGCCCATAACCATTCGTTAAGTAACTCATGCTAAAGATCACGCCACTGGCAAAATGAAAATTCAGAATCATTACCAGCGCCAAAATGGCCATCAACCGAACGCGATATCCGACAAACAGTGCAAACCCTGCGCACAGCTCAGCAACCGGAACCACACGTGAAAAAAATGATGCGCCTGGCAGCGCTATAGTCTCAAGATACCAAAGACTGCTTCCATATGCTGACTCACGCCACTGCAACAACTGTGCGACTAACAAATTACTGTCAGTGATCCAAGAAACCTTGTTAACACCCATGAGGCACAGGAATACACCTATTACAAGCGCTAAGATGCGCAAGCCGACTCCACCTGAGTTAGCCTGGGGCATGTTATTTCCTCCCAACAGCGACGTTCCATTGTAACGAGACCGATTAAACCGCAAAATTACATCTTTTAGATTTTATGAGCCAAACAGAGCGAACGCTTGGACTTGTCCGGTCAATGTTCATTTATCACACGATTCCAGGTCGCCAAAAACGACTTCGGAAGCTATACCAGCAATTTGTTTCGACCGGAGACCTCGTCTTCGACCTCGGAGCACATGTCGGAAACCGAACTCGAGCATTTAATGCCTTAGGGTGCCGCGTCATTGCTGTTGATCCCCACCCTGACTGCGTTCGTATTCTTAGAACGTTATTTCATCGCTCTCCCCAAATAGACATCATTCCGTCAGCCGTATCCGAAACCGTCGGCCGCGTTGAGTTAGCAGTCAGTAAAAGACACCCAACACTTAACACTATTGATCTAGCCTGGCAAGACGACCGCCAAAATGACTCACGGTTCCACGCCATTCAATGGGACGGAACGCTCGATGTCCCATCGACGACACTTGACGCACTGGTTAACAAATATGGCCTGCCCGCATTCGTGAAAATGGATGTTGAAGGAGCCGAGCCAAGAATTCTGAATGGACTACATTGTGCCCTACCTGCGCTATCCTTTGAGTATCTCCCTGGAGCAATAGAAAGTGCGCGGGCCTGTGTCAATCGCTTATCTGCCCTCGGTCGATATGAATTTAACTGGTCGCCTGGTGAAAGCTATAAATTAGCCTCTAAGCAATGGCTTGACCACGAAACGTTTGGATCTCTCTTGACCACGACGGTGACCAAAGACCGGTCTGGCGATATCTACGCAGTTCTGGAACAGGCATGAGATCAATTTCCTCCGCGTCGAAAACAGACCGTGTAAGACGTTACTACGACCGGCATACGGCGTCATTTCTTTCGTACGGCCAAGGAGGTCAGCATGGCTGTATTCACCGAGCCGTATGGGGCGAAGGCGTCGAAACACATGAACAAGCTTTTCATTATGTAGACAATATATTGGCAACGACGCTTACGAGACACTCAATGACGAACGAAGGCACACACATCATTGATCTCGGCTGTGGCATCGGTGCGAGTCTTTGTTACCTTGCCAACAAGTTCCCCATTTATGGAACGGGCGTAACGCTAAGTCCGGTCCAACAACGTATCGCAAGCACCACAATTCGAGAGGCCGGCCTACAACATCGCATACGTTGTATTGCGGGCGATTACAGTGACCTTACAATTTCGCTACCGAAGGCCCACCTTGTATATGCAATCGAATCATTTGTTCATAGTCCAGCTCCCGAAGCATTTTTTGAGCAGTGCAAACGGGTCTTACGCCTTGACGGACTGCTACTGATTTGCGACGACGTACTCCAAACAGCTACAGACCCTCGAGCGACCGACTTTGTAAGCCGATACAAACAGGGGTGGCAAGTCCATTCACTTTTCGAACGCCGTCAACTTAAACAGATGGCATTCGACGCCGGCTTTGAGCACTGTTCAACCGTTGACCTCACGCCACACCTCAAACTGAAACGTCCAAGAGACCTGGGCCTTTCGATTCTCTCTGGATTATTGGCATGGTTTCCTATGACTTGTTGCCTCGGCCATCTTCGAGGTGGCAGCGCACTTACAAAATGCTTGAAGCAGGGCTGGATTAGATACGAAGCTACACTGTTCAAGAGGATTAAGTAACATGGAAATCCATGTCTGTGAATGATTCATCCGTGCGTTACTGGGGCTCACCAGCGGTCGAAGAACTCCATTCAAGAGTCAGCCGAGATCCAGTTATCGTACTTCCACTAGCCGCGACTGAACA
>CAYFJM010000268.1:0-3082 GCA_964343415.1 uncultured Vicinamibacteraceae bacterium
GACTCTTACATATTTGGGTAGTGAGCGTGTTGTTCCTCATTACAATGTTATGGGCGTTGCGAAAGCTGCACTTGAAGGAAGCGTGCGTTATCTTGCCAGTGATCTTGGGCCACGTAATATTCGTGTTAATGCTTTATCGGCTGGACCGATTAAGACGTTAGCGGCTTCAGGTATTTCTGGTTTTACGACTATGCTGCAGCACGTTCGTGAGAAAGCGCCGCTTAGGAGAACCGTTGACGCTTCTGAAATTGCGGATGCGGCACTCTTTTTATTATCGCCACTGTCTCGTGGGATTACAGGAGAAATCTTGCATGTTGATGGTGGTTATAACATCGTTGGCATGTAGTCACACTTCATACAACTTGTGGACCGACGGTTTCATTTGAGAGAGATTAGATTGTGGGTACACGTCGGCTACGAGGCTTAGTTTTAAGGCTCGCCTATCATCGAAAATTTGCGCTAGTGTCTGGGGTAGTTTTTCTTGCGGCCGCCTTTTGGTTAGCAGTGAATGATTATTCTTGGGAAGGCTCTCTCTCGGCAGGTTTTGGGATGATTATTGGAGCAACTGGCGTGGCTCTTGTGTTTATTGCGTTGAGCGGACGTCAACCGGACTGGGAGGAGTAATGTGCTGAGACGCTTTTCAATGGTGAGTCTGGGTGCTCCCTTTCGACTTGATATTGCCTTCACTACGTAATGAATATTGTTTGTTGTGAGTCGATATTCGAGTCTTGTTTTGATACATACGATCATCGGCTGTCGTGAACAATTGTTCGTGAGTCTTCCCGTCTGTCGGGAATATGGCAATCCCAATACTTGCCTTTAGTTTGATTCCTGAGTCTAACTTTGTTTCGATTGTTAGCGTCTCAAGACCGACAATCAATTCTTTATAAACTCTTTGAACTGTTTCGTTATTACACTCGGAAAGTATCAGAATAAATTCGTCGCCGGCGTACCGTGCACAGAAGTGTGATGGGGCGACGATCGAGCCGAGCATATGGCCAAAACTGCATAAGGCTTGGTCGCCGACGAGGTGGCCATAATGGTCATTGATTTGTTTGAACTGATCTAAGTCGATAACAAAGAGTGCTAATTGTGATTGTGTGCGCTTCGCACTGTTCAGTTCGTCTTTCAAGTGTTGTGTGAAAGCACGTCTGTTTGGTAGGCCGGTCAGTGGATCCGAAAGCGAATCGTACTGAGTCTGATTGAAGATCATGGAGTTCGCTACGATCGCTGAAATTTGAGGACTTACGGATTCGATTACGGATTGGTGTTCGGTTGTGTACGCATTCTGTTGTTTGTGGTAGAGAACTAACACACCGAGTAACCGCTCTTGGAATACAAGGGAAATTACAAGAGTAGATTGAAAGGTGGCGTTGATTCGGATATTGACCTTCGGGTTTATTTCGACAGTTGATGGTTGAAGATGAGTGAGCCAAAGTTTTGCTTGCTCTTCGAAAAGGAAAGGGTCGTTATTAATTAATTCCGCATTAACGCCTGATACAAATCGGCATGCCAGTTGTTCTTCATCATGTAAGAACAACACGCAGCATGAGTATTCAACAAGGCGTTGTAATTTTGCTGCAACAACGGTCATTGTTTCCGTGATGCCGACAGTAATGCTCAGCATTTGTGAGAACTCTGATACTGGTAACGAGTTCTTAAAATTTGTCTGAATGTCAGCGTGCCTTAGTGGGTTGCTTTTTGAAATCTTCACGGCTTTTTCCGGTCGGTTAGAAGGGGGCAGGACATCTAAGTTTCTTGAAGAAAAATGACGAGTACTTTAATGAGAATAATATTTTGATTCGCATCAAAAAACAGGTGTGTACTAAAATGTAATTAGACAAGCAGTCATAGTCGTTGCTGCGTCATAGAACAAAACGACAAACACTTTTGAGGTGCGTTTACGGTGCCACATCGCCCATCAGGTTTACCAGAGAATTCAACGAAGCGCCATCTCGGTGGGAAGGCAATACGCTATTACCGCCCTGTTGGAAGTCAGGAAGTTCGTGCGTTGATTGACCAAGGGTTTCAAGCCTTTAACGCTGGACGATTGTCCGAGGCTTGTGGCTTGTTCACAGAGAAAATGCTCGATCCTGACCATGATGCGACGATTGGACTCACAATTGCTGGAGCCATGACTCCCGCTGGGTTGGGCGGTTGTGTCATTGAACTGATGGGCCGTGGATTAGTGGATTTTGTTATCAGTACCGGCGCTAATCTTTACCACGACCTACATTATGCTCTGAATTTTACGCTTCATCGCGGGTCTCCTTTTCTTGATGACGTCGAGCTATATGAAGATGGAGTAATTCGCATTTACGACATACTTTTTCCAGCAACCGTGTTGCTGCAAACGGATGCTTATATCCGTGATTTTCTCATTCGTGAAAATTTGACAGGGCCTATGTCAAGTGCGGATTTTCATTATCGATTGGGTCGAGACCTTCTAGACCGTAACCCCGAGTGCGTTGAGTATTCTGTCGTCGCCAAAGCCGCCGAAGTAGGTGTGCCGCTGTATACCTCTTCACCTGGAGACAGTTCTATCGGTATGAATGTTGCTCGGCATGCACTCGTGGAAGGCAGCGACTTTATGATCGACCCGAACCAAGATGTTAATGAAGTTTGTGCCATTATCCTTGCTGGTAATAAGAATGGCTGCGTGATACTCGGTGGCGGTTCGCCAAAAAATTTCTATTTACAAGGACAACCTACCTTATGGGAGATTTATGGGATACAGAAAGGTGGCAATGATTATTTCATCCAAATGACGACGGACCAGGTTGTGTGGGGAGGGTTGTCTGGCGCAACACCTGCCGAGGCTGTTAGTTGGGGAAAGATAAACCCCGGCATGCTGCCGGATGCGGTTGTTGTGTATGCGGATTCCACTATCGCGTTTCCACTCTTTAGTGAATACGTGGTTGGTTCAGACAAGAATCAGCGACAGCTAAAGAAGCTTGTCCATCAGCGGGACGATCTAATAGCGTCGTTAACACAGCAGGCCCGAAAGGGAGTGTGACATTCACGGTTATTCATGCGGACGCTAGCTTCTGAACTTGGTTCCCATGTTGATGCGTCGAGCGAG
>CAYFJM010000269.1:0-3055 GCA_964343415.1 uncultured Vicinamibacteraceae bacterium
GGTCAGAGCGGAGGGCAGGCACGGGCGGACGGACGGCTGGGTGACGGCAATAGCACTGGCGGCTCACCGTTTGGCGGTGGTTATGGCTATGGCGATCGACGGCCGGGCGATGCAAACTGGGAGCCAGGGGATATACGGCAATGGAGTCGCGAATATCAGCAGCGAGGCGCAGAAGCACAAGAACTTCGTCGTTTGCTGAATGACGAAGGATTTGATGTGGATGACCTTGATGCCATCATCCAACGCATGCGTGAGCTTGATGATCTCCGCCAATACCGCGATCCGGAAGTGATAGCGGGGTTACAGACTTTCGTGCTTGAAGAACTTAAGCGTTTTGAGTATCGGTTGCGGCGGGAGATTGACGAGGAGGAGGAAGACCTCTTTCTAGCGGGGAATGAGGAGATGCCTGATCAGTTTCGCGACATGGTCGAACAGTACTTTCGTTCACTGTCGGAAAGTCAGTAAAACCGATCTATTACTGTACTGCTCGGAATAGCAGTCGAATATAATGGGTGTAAGGCGCGGTGTGCGCAAGACGTTAGCAGCGGTGGTGGTGTTCATGCTGGTGGGTGCTGCAACGGGGTTTGGCCAGCGCTGGCGCGGTGGTTGGTATCGCATGCCACCAAAATTTCCAACCGAAGCCGTCGAACATCGCGCATTTACTTTTTCCCGCATTTTGTACGAGAGCGATCGTCGAGAGCCTGGTGGGCAGGGTTGGTACACTGACTACCCAACGGCTGATCAGAATTTGATGATCCGGCTGTCCGAAATGACCACCACGAAGGTTGGTTTTGATAAGTACGATGAACCCGACCACGTGGTTCTACGGCTGACCGACCAGAAGCTATTCGATTATCCATTCATCTTTATGTCGGATGTAGGCACGCTTTGGCTCGATGACGTAGAGGCGTCTCGTCTTGGCGATTATTTGCGAAAGGGTGGGTTCTTGTGGGTGGATGATTTTTGGGGTCCTTACGCATGGAGACAGTGGATGTCTCAGATCGGCAAGGCGCTGCCACCTGGCGAGTACCCCGTGTTCGATATTCCATTTGAACATCCAATTCACCGCGTCGTATATACGGTGAACGAAATCCCACAGATTCCCTCTATTCAACACTGGCGTCGAACCGGAGGCAGGGGTACGTCAGAACGCGGGGTGCGAAGTGAGGATGTACATTTTCGAGGGATTGCTGACCAGGAAGGCCGACTCATGGTGCTTATGAGTCACAATACGGATATTGCCGATGGATGGGAACGTGAAGGGGAAGATTATGATTTCTTTGCGAATTTTTCTATCAACGCATACGCGGTCGGAATTAATACTGTTGTGCATGCCATGACTCACTAGAAGGATGGATGCTCTCACAAACAAACCTTATCTAGATACTCTGGAGATTGAGCCGTCTGGCTCAGCAGATGCTTCTGTGATCTGGATGCACGGTCTTGGTGCAGATGCCCGGGATTTTTACGAGTTACCCCCAGAATTAGGTCTTCCTGGAGAGATCAAGGTCCGCTACATTTTTCCGAATGCACCTCAGATACCAGTGACAATTAATCAGGGTATGAAGATGCGGGCCTGGTACGACATCGCGGAGCTTTCCGCGCGAGGTCAAGATGAGACGGGTATCCGACAGTCTGGTGACAGGGTTAGTGAACTGATTGCTCGAGAAATTAGCAGGGGTGTACTGTCCAGACGAATCGTGGTTGCTGGATTTTCGCAAGGCGGTGCGATGGCATTGTTTACGGGGCTTCGCTACCCAGAAAGACTCGGCGGTGTGATGTGTCTATCAGGGTACCTTCTGTTACCGGAATCATTATTGTCGGAAACCAGTGAGGCTAATCAAAATCTACGTGTCTTCCAGGCGCATGGATCAGAAGACCCGATGGTGTCACGCGATCTCGGCCGTCGTGGACACGATGCTTTGGTCGACGCCGGATACCGCGTGGATTGGCACGAATATCCAATGGCCCATCAGGTCTGCCTGGAGGAAGTACGAGACATTGGGCGATGGCTTGCCGAGGTTCTGAAGCGTTGACACTGGCTACGCGGGTCGTATGTTAGGTACGAAAGTACGGTTGTAGTGCGTCGAGGCGATAGTCCATTTCGGCGATTTGTGCTGTCGTGAAGGAATACTCAGCGCGTCGTGATGCCATGGTCGGAAAGACACCTCGTTTGTTCAAAACGTAGAGGCGCACTCCCGGAATCGAGTGATCGAGATTCAGCATGAGCAACAATTTTCCGAAGAGTTCGCGGAGTTCGAATTGCTTATTCGCGACGTGTAGTTCCCATAGTTGAGCGTAGATATCAGCGTACATGGCGCCTCCGGTCATGACGCCATCCATCCCAAGTCGCATTTCGTACAGCCATTGCCTGCCGAATGCGGCACCGAAGATTGCCTTTATTGTGTCGGGGCGATGTGGTTTAAGCGCGAGCATCCGTTCGTGCACAGGGTCACGCTCTTCCTTGACGTACGCTAAATTTGGAAATTCCTTCGCCATCTCGACCATGAATTCGACGGTGGGCACGACGTCCGGTGCGCCGCCGCTTGTTTGAAAAAAAATCGGGCGCGTTGTGACGTCACACAGTGCCGCGTAGTACTCGCGGAACTCGGCCAGTGTGGTTGCTTCGGTTGGAGGAATCGCAATCATGCCATCAGGTGCCAAGGTTTCTGCGTGACGGGCATACTCAAGCATGTCGTTTGTATCATTCCCTTGCACTCCAAGAAACAGCGCCGGCCGTTTGTCCTTGGCGGCTTGTGCCAACACATTAAATCCTTCCAGGCGTTCTTCTTTTGACAAGTAGCGCTGTTCACTTGAATTTTGAGGCCACACTAGACCGTGGATTCCGCATCGATCAAGAAAATCAACCTGATACGCGAGCGCGTCAAAATCAACCAGATTGCCAGTTGTGTATGGCGTACTCATAATGATGAAGGCTCCTCGGATTTCTTTTTCCGCGGCGCGAGTGCTCAAGTGTGGGAATAAGGCTACACTTCCGACCGTTGTGAGCCATTGACGACGAGAGTAAACAGGCATAGTCGCAGTCTATCGGAGT
>CAYFJM010000270.1:0-3045 GCA_964343415.1 uncultured Vicinamibacteraceae bacterium
CGAACTTAACATGGGAACACCGACGGCACCCAGCAAACGATTCCGCAGGCGCCCAAAAAGACCTGGGCCATCGGAATTACCGGGACCAGCCGGTATCGCAGAAAGAATAAAGATGTGGTCATCCCAAACGATGGGCGACGCTGACCCATGGCCAGAAAGTTCGACTTTCCAGCGCACATTTTGCGTCTCACTCCATTCCATTGGAGGGTTAGCTGTTGGAGATACTCCGGTAGCCAATGGGCCACGCCACTGTGGCCACCCATTAGTCTGCGTATCCGAAAGACTTGTTTCCTGGCCAACCAGCGGCAAGGTCAACATGCTCACTGCAACAACGATGAAACTAACAATTCGCATAGGATCCCCTTTGTTCGTCAGAATCACGAAACGCACAACAACCAGCTAAATGCCTAGTTCCCCAACTAGAGTATCTTGGATCTTACTGATACTAAGATAAGATAACGAGACTATGATGATGAATTTCCACGGATCGCTTGTCGTTGTTCTTATGGTTGTATTGGTGGTCGGGCTTGCTGCCGCCGCCAGTGCTCAACGGACTGTTACTGCACCGCCCGATGTTGCGGCACCGCCTGATGATGCAGAAGTTACCGCTTCCGGACTTGCCTCAAAGGTCGTCGACGCGGGAACTGGCACTCAGAACCCAGGGCCAACGTCAACCGTCACGGTCCACTACACAGGTTGGCACACCAACGGTGAAATGTTCGATAGTTCAGTCACCAGGGGTCAACCAGCATCATTCCCACTCAACAGAGTTATCAGCGGATGGACCGAGGGTGTTCAGTTAATGGTTCCTGGCGAAACAAGAAGATTCTGGATCCCGGAAAACCTCGCCTACGGAGGACGTCCTGGCTATCCGGCAGGCATGCTTGTATTTGACGTCGAATTAATCTCGATTCAATAAATGACCATCAGAAACTTAGGGGCGCTTCATAACGCCCCTAATCTCTATTTGTCACTGTTTGCGGAGTGTCGCACCTTCCCATACCAAACTCGTAAATTGATCATTGGCAAAAGTTACGACCACAGGTTCGGAAATTGAATATTTGTCATCATCGCCATCGTAATCCCGGATGACAAGGAGCGCACTAAGTTCAACAACGCCGTACGTTCCTTCACCTTCTTCTCCTTCAGCGTCTTCAAACTCAAAAATACCGTCTTCTTTGAACTTGATTTTTGGTGAACCACCCTCAGCCTCAAAGTCCTGTTCCCCTCTGAGACGACCACCCGTTGCCAACGCTTCAAGTTCTACATCAAGTGGAGGCCCGGCACTAGACCGGACATTTTCAGCAACACGAACCCCTTGGTACCCATCTAACGTAAAGGTAATTTCATAGTTCCCCGACTGCAAACCGAGAATGATGTACTCGCCATCGTCTTCAGTCTCTGCCGAATACGACCCGCCACCATCAGTCCGTTCAACGGCGATCTGAACCTCACCAAGTCCATTTCCCCATTTATCGGTGACCTCTCCCTGTACTCGACCCTGGCCGAAAGAATCTGGCGCCACAAACGCACTACTCACCAGCATCGATATAAAGACAAGTATTGAACGAAATCGCATGTCCTACTCCTTCGTTAGACTCTCGAAATAATCGGTGTAATCCTGGTAGCCTACACTCGACTACGACTAGCTACAAGACCCCGCCCAAAAGAGCTCCATTTTACAAAGAGAATTCTTTAGAATCGACCGAGCGAAGGGAGGTTTTTGCTATGGCAGACCGCTGGATGATCAAAGGCCGCGAATACGCCAACTGCAACTGTGACCAAGGATGTCCGTGCCAATTTAATGCCCCGTCAACCCACGGTCATTGTCAGGCTGTCGTTGCCGGTATCATTGATAACGGTTACTTTGGTGATTGTGACATTACCGGACTGCATTGGGCGCTCGTTGCAAAATGGCCAGGTGAAATCGCAGAAGGAAATGGTCAAATCGAAACGATCATTGATGACCGTGCGTCTGACACTCAACGCCAAGCGCTTGGAAAGATTCTTAAAGGTGAATCAACAGTTCCGGGCGCAACCATTTTCTCGGTCCTCAACAGCACCATGTCGACAGTCTACGACACGTTATATCGGCCTATCGAAGTTTCGATCGACATTGATGCGCGTCAGGCCCACCTTAAGATCGCTGGACTAGTGGAATCGACGGGATCCCCAATGACAAACCCATTCACTGGCGAAGATTCCCGAGCACAAATTCACTTACCTAATGGATTTGAGTACACCTACGCGGAGATCGGCACCGGAACCTCGAAAGCTAATGGCAGTGTTCCGATTGAATTATCTAACACACACGGCCAGTTCTGCGTCCTGCATATGAACCAGGATGGTGTTATTCGTTAACCGTCTCATTTTTTTGACGTGACTCAAAACTCTTCTCTGTCACTTCCACGGCGACATACGCTTGCGGTCTTGTTCTCGCTCACCAGCATCACGGTCTTAGCATGGGTCTACCTCATCGATATGGCTAACGACATGACAGGCATGGACATGTCATCGACCATGAACTTGCTGTCAATTCGCCCATGGACTGGTCGTGAGTTCTGGTTCATGTTTCTCATGTGGGCCATCATGATGGTGGGCATGATGGTCCCAACGGCGATCCCCATGACGCTTATGTACGCTGCCGTTGCGCGGAAAGCCGACGAGCGAAAGACACCGATTGCTCCGGCCTCAATATTTGTTACTGGCTATCTCATCATCTGGACAGTATTCAGCGTCGCCGCGACGACGGCCCAATGGGCACTCGATCAGGCCGCTCTTCTATCACCAATGTTAATCACAACCAGTCCCGCCATCGGTGCAAGCTTGCTCATCGCCGCCGGCGGCTATCAACTCACACCCTTCAAACAGGCCTGCCTGAAGAAATGCCGTGGCCCACTCCATTTCCTGGCACACCACTGGCGGCCAGGGACGATGGGTGCCTTAAGAATGGGAATCGAGCACGGGCTCTTCTGTCTAGGATGTTGCTGGATATTAATGGCCCTACTGTTTGTCGGTGGAGTTATGAATCTTCTGTGGATCGCG
>CAYFJM010000271.1:0-3041 GCA_964343415.1 uncultured Vicinamibacteraceae bacterium
GCTCGCGAACAATTCGAGGAAGAAACGCGTCAGCAAATAATGATCGAACGATTACAAACGGCCGTTGTCGGTTGGATGACGGTTACTGACCAGGAAGTGGCCGAAGAGCATCGCCGACGGAACGAAAAGGTCAAGGTTAATATCGTTTCGTTTAGAGCTTCAGAGTTTCGTGATGAAACAGAAGCTACCGATGAAGACATCAACCTTCTCTATGAAGAAGAAGCCGCCAATTATGAAGTTCCTGAAAAACGACAACTGCGTTTTCTCCTCGTTGACGAGGCAGAAATTTTTGATAGCCTGACCGTCACCGACGATGAAATCCGTCAGTACTACGACACAAACATTTCGCAGTATCAAACCCCAGGACAAGTAAACGCCAGTCACATTCTTCTTCGCATTGCTGACGACGACACAGAGGAAGACGTCGCTACACGTGCAGCTGACCTCGCTGAACAGGCCCGAGGTGGCGCCGATTTCGCCGAACTCGCCCGAGAACATTCTGATGATGACGGAACAGCGGCTACTGGAGGAGACCTAGGGACCCTTGTACGAGGACGTGCAGTCCCTGAGCTTGAAGCTGCAGCCTTTGCAATGGATGAAGGCGACATCTCGGACCCAGTAAAAAGCGCGGCGGGCTACCACGTCATACTCGTAACCGAAAAACAAGAAGAAATAACGCAGCCATTTGAGACTGTACAAACACCTATTGAGAACCTTCTAAAGCAAGAACGAGCTTCATCGCGCTCGACAGCGCTCGCACGAGCGATCTCAGCCGAAGTGGAAACGCCTGAAGATCTAGTGCAGGCCGCCGCTTCTCGTGGCTACGAATTACAAGAGTCAGGTTTCGCAGCGCGTGGAGAACCAATCCTTGGTCTCGGAATGGCCCCGCAAGTCTCTGCCCAAGCATTTTTCCTTGAACCAAATGAAGTTGCTGGCGTCGACACGCCATCCGGACCCGCGTTCATTACAGTAATCGCCACCCAAGACCCCTATATCCCGCCAATTGATGAAGTCCGCGATCAAGTGCGTGAAGATGTCATTAGAAAGAAGTCGCTGGCGCTGGCGTTAGAACGTGCAAATGAAGCAGCGGAGTCACTGGAATCAGCAGAAGACTTCGTTTTGGCAGCCGAAGCGGCTGAACTTACAGTCGGCACAAGCGAACTCGTCGCACGTGGCGCCTCATTCCCACAGGTCGGTATAAGCGCACCAATCGAAGCCGCCGCCTTCGCCATGGAACCTGGGTCAGTAAGCGGTGCTATCCAAGCAGCGAACTCGGCGGCCATCGTCCATTTAGTAGAAAAGGAAGACGCATCCGAGGATGATCTCATAGCCACACGCGATACACTCCGAAACGAGTTACTGGGGTCTCGGCAGAATCAGTTCTTTAGCGCCTACATGGAAACTGCGAAAGAACGTATCGATATAGATATCGACGAAGAGCTTTTAGACCAGACCCTCAATCCGATCTAGAACAAGATTTTTTCAGCGCACAGGCATGAGTGCCATAGGCGCCCCCTGCACATAGCCCAGAGGCCATGGTCCCAGCACGTCTCTGAGCATGTTAGTAAACGGCGACATCAACACCCCAAGCGCTCCCCTAGTAGCGCCCACTCCGAATGAATTGCGAAGCACTTCGAAAAATGTACGAGGTTGCGGATATGTCACCAGTTCGATCGGACTATCTGCAGCGATACCGGCTTCTGTCTTCGCAACCTCGATAGCTCGGTGAAATCCTCCCAATTCATCGACAAGGCCATTGTCATACGCTTGGCGACCAGTCCACACCCGTCCCTGTGCCATCT
Source organism: uncultured Vicinamibacteraceae bacterium (assembly GCA_964343415.1). Classification (GTDB taxonomy): domain Bacteria; phylum Acidobacteriota; class Vicinamibacteria; order Vicinamibacterales; family UBA8438; genus DTWD01. Next base: position 1,803 of record CAYFJM010000271.1, read on the forward strand.
GATGCACCTGGGCACGACTAAGCTCACGACCGTCGGCAACCACCTGCAAAAATCGCTCATACGTATCATCGATCTGAGCCTGCACAGCCTCGCGTGCGCTATCTGAGAAGTGAGTCGTCGGCGAAAACAGATCAGCATGCGCCCCGTCAGTCACGACCTCAACGTTGACACCAAGCTTATCCAACGTCTCACCAGCAACATATTTTCCACCATAAACACCGATCGAACCGGTAAGCGTCCCCGGGTGCGCGACAATTGCATCCGCCGGAACTGCGATGTAGTACCCACCAGACGCAGCAAGGTCTGACATCGATACAATTACTGGTTTCTCAGCACTCGCCAGATCGATCTCTCGCCACATCATGTCAGCTGCTACCGCAACCCCCCCTGGACTATCGACCCGGAGAATAATTGCCTTAATCGCATCATCATCACGAGCGGCTCGAATAGCTGACATTATCGTTTCCGAACCAACAGTTTGATTGCCCTGCAAATCATTTCCATTGCTTCCAAAATTGATAACGCCTTCCGCATAGACAAGAGCAAATCGTGAGCCCTCTTCACTGGGCAACGTCACCTGCCGGTAGACTTCGTAGTCAACAATCGAGGCATCACTACCGAGCGTCAATCCATCTACGACCTGATCTTCATAGACAAGCGCGTCTACAAACCCAACACGCACAGTATCTGCCGGTCTATACGGACCGTCGTCGATAAGTGCGCGAACACGAGTCAGCGGCAATTCACGCCCTTCCGAAATCCCAGCGACCAACTGGTCATAGATATCGCGGTTTAATGATTGAGCCATCTCACGATGCTCGCGCGTAAAGGTTGTTTCGGTATAGAGGTTCACAGCCGTTTTATAGTCGCCAGCAGACAACATATCTGCCTGAAAACCGACCTTATCCAGCGCCTCTCTCAAAAACACTTCATAGCTACTGATACCGATGAGATTGAGAGGACTCGCCGGAGTCATGAATATCTCGTCACAGGCAGATGCCAAGTAGTAAGCCTGCCCCGTGCCATACTCTAAGTACGCAACGATCGGCTTATTAGACTCCTTAAAGTCAATCACGGCATCCCGAATTTCCTGGACCTTTCCCCATAAGCCTTCAGTAATTGGCGGAATGAGGACCACCGCCGATATCCGCTCGTCTGCCTTCGCCTTACCAAGGCGAGAGTTCTCGGTCTTGCTCGATCCTGCACCAGCGCCTCTTCGATGCTTGCGCTTCATCACTC